>JBBQMM010000026.1:0-17953 GCA_038328935.1 Burkholderiales bacterium | reverse complement strand
CATTCCCGTGGTCGCCGTCAGCGCGAACGCCATGCCGCGCGACATCGAACGGGGCTTGGAGGCAGGCTTCTTCCGCTACCTCACCAAGCCGATCAAGGTCGATGAATTCATGGCGACGCTGGACCTGGCCCTCGAGCATGCCAGCGCCAGTGCCAGCGCCGACCGCGCCAGCCTTCCGGAGAAAAGCCGATGATCCCAGAACAAGAGTTGCTCGACGCCAGCGTGCTGATCGTCGACGACCAGCCCGCCAACGTGCTGTTGCTGACCCGCATGCTGACCGCAGCGGGCTATACCCGGGTCACGTCGACGATGAAGCCCGAAGAGGTGTGTGCCCTGCACCGACGCAATGGCTACGACCTGATCCTGCTCGATCTGCACATGCCGGGCACCGACGGCTTCAGCGTGATGGCGAACCTGAGGGCGGAGCAGGCTGGCGACTACCTGCCCGTGATCGTGCTGACCGCGCAGGCCGGGCACAAGCTGCGCGCCTTGCAGGCCGGCGCACGCGACTTTGTCAGCAAGCACTTCGACCTGCTCGAGGTCAAAACACGCATCCGCAACATGCTGGAGGTGCGCTTGCTGTATCGAAAACTCGAAAGCCAGAACGCCAACCTGGAGCGGCTCGTGGCCGAGCGCACCGCCGAGCTGAGCGCGAGCGAAGCCCGCTACCGCGCCTTGACCGAACTGGCGTCCGACTGGTACTGGGAGCAAGACGAGCGCGGTGCGTTTACTCAGCTTTCGGGTCCGGTTGGCGAGATGCTGGGCATTCCCACTGGGCCGAGCGACGAACCTTGGGGTATGGCGGTGGCAGACGGTTGGGATACCGCCGAGCGCGAGGCGCTGCAGTCGCGCATCGCGGCACGCCAGCCCTTCATCGACTTCGCCTTCCATCGGCAGGGCCAAGACGGCTCGCGCCGGCAGTTCCGCGTCAGCGGCCAGCCCATGTTCGACCCCGCTTGCCGCTTCCTGGGCTACCGCGGCATCGGTGTGGAAGTGCTCAATGCCAGGGCCTGACGCGTGACCGCCCAGCGTGCTGCGGCGCCACCCGCCCACCACACCAGCCAGAGCTTGCTGCTCGCCTCGCTGCCGGCGGCCGACTTCGAGCTGATCGCTGCTGACCTGGAACTGGTGCCGATGCGGCTGGGCGACTCGCTCTACGAACCTGGGCAACCCTTGCGGCACGCCTACTTCCCGACCACGTCGGTGGTGTCACTGCACTACGTCACCTCCACCGGAGCCTCTATCCAGACCGCGGGCGTGGGCCGCGAGGGCATCGTCGGGATCGCGCTGTTCATGGGCGGCGACACCTCACCCAGCTCGGCGGTGGTTCAGACCGGCGGGCATGGCTACCGCCTGGAGCGACGGGCGTTGCTGCTGGCCTTCGAGCGTCCCGGCCCGTTTCAGCGCAGCTTGCTGCGCTACACGCAGGCGCTGATCACGCAGATTGCGCAGACCAGCGTCTGCTACCGCCACCATTCCGTGGAACAGCAGCTTAGCTGCTGGCTGCTGGCAACCGCTGACCGCCTGCCCGCAGGCGAGCTGGTGATGACGCAGGAACTGGTCTCCAGCTTGCTCGGTGTGCGGCGCGAAAGCGTCACCGAAGCCGCCGGGCGGCTGCGCGACGCGGGCCACATCAGCTACCGTCGTGGCCACATTTCGATCCTCAACCGCGCCGGTCTGCAGTCCAGCGCATGCGAGTGTTATGACGTCGTGCGCAAAGAATTCATCCGCCTGTTGCCGCCGTTGAAGGAGGCGCAGGAGGCGCAGCCTTCCGGCGTGGCCTGGCCGCCTGCGCGGTCATTGGCGTCGCATTGATCGGAGCGCGCTGATCGGGTGCGTGTCACAAGCGGGAGAGGGGGAATTGCACCCTCTCCCACAGCGTGGGAGAGGGTTGGGGTGTGGGTGCTGGCACCGCCGCGATGTCTTGTTTCACATGAAGGCCCGCGGGCGGCCTTGCCGCTGGCCGGCGCGCGCTGTGTGGCTCTGGTGTCGCCATGGTGTGACCCCGGTGTGGCCCTGGTGTGGTCCCCACGCGCAGTGGCCTTCGATTGGCAGGGCCACCAGGGCGTCACGCTCCAGGCGGTACACCGGGTGCCGGGCAACGAACGATCAGCCCGCCGCCGCCGGCCCTGCTGCCGTGGCCCCGGTGCGCCAGCAGCGCGCGCTGTGGCCGGGCGCGAGCCATACGACTCCGGGCTGCGCCTGCCGGCAGCCGTCTTGCACAAAGCCACAGCGTTCGGCGAACGCGCAGCCGGGCGGCAAGGCCGACAGATCGGGCGGGGCGCCGGCTATCGTCTGCAGCCGCTGGCCGGGTGCCAGCGCACCGTGCGCGCGGCTGCGCAGCAGCGCCAGCGTGTAGGGGTGGCGCGGCGCTTTCAGCAGCACGCGCGCAGGGCCTTCTTCGACGATGCGGCCGGCATACATGACGGCGATGCGGTCGGCCACTTCCACCGCGGCGCCGATGTCGTGGGTGACGAAGATGACGGCCAGGCCCAGTTCGCGCTGCAGTTCACGCAGCAAAAGCAGCACCTGGATCTGCACCGTGGCGTCCAGCGCCGTGGTGGGTTCGTCGGCCAGCAGCAGCTGCGGGCGGCAGGCCAGCGCCAGCGCGATCATCGCGCGCTGGCGCATGCCGCCGCTCATCTCGTGCGGGTAGGCCTGCAGCCGGCGTTCGGGGCTGGGGATGCGCACACGTTCAAACAGGCTCAGCGCGCGCTGTTGCGCGTCGGTCTTCGACACGCTTTCGTGGCGGCGAATGCTTTCGATGATCTGGTCGCCCACGGTGTACACCGGGTCGAGCGCCAGCAGCGGCTCCTGGAAGATCATCGACGCCACCTTGCCGCGGTAGTCGGCCAGCGCCGCTGCCGACAGCGACAGCACATCGTGTTCGCCGACACGCACCTGGCCGCTGATCTGCGTGCGCCGCGGGTCGTGCAGGCGCAGCAGCGAACGCAGCGTGACGCTCTTGCCCGAGCCGCTCTCTCCTATCAAGGCCACCACCTCGCCGCGCTGCACCGCCAGGTCGACACCGCCCACCGCCTGCACCGCGCGCTTGCCGCCGGTGAAGGTGACGTGCAGGTCGCGCACCTGCACGAAGGCGGCGTCGGGCCGGCGGTTTTCAGCGCTACGTTCAGCGCTGCGTTCGGCGCTGCTCGCTTCGGTGTTCATGCCCGCGCCCAGACCCGTGTCCATGCCCGTGTTCATGCCGCAGCCTGAATGGCGATGGCCCGGCTGTGGCCGCTGCCCGCTTCATGCATCAGGCACGACACCAGATGGCCCTGCACATCGGCCGCCAGGGCCGGCGCGCGCTGGCTGCACAGCGGCTCGGCCATCGCACAGCGCGTGTGAAAGCGGCAGCCGCTGGGGGGATTGATGGGGTTGGGCGGGTCGCCGGCCAGCGGCGGCGTCTCGGTGCGGCGGTCGGGGTCCATCGACGGGATGCTGGACAGCAGCGCGCGTGTGTACGGGTGGCGGGGGTTTTCGAACAGCGCTTCACTGACGCCCAATTCGGCCACCTGGCCCAGGTACATCACCATCACGCGGCTGCTCATGAAGCGCACCACGTTGAGGTCATGGCTGATGAAGATGTAGGTCAGGCCGAACTCGTCTTTCAGGTCGAGCAGCAGGTTCAGCACCTGCGCTTCCACGGATTTGTCCAGCGCCGACACCGCTTCGTCCAGGATGATCAGGCGCGGCTGCAGCGCCAGTGCGCGCGCGATATTCACGCGCTGGCGCTGGCCGCCCGACAGTTCATGCGGGTAGCGCTCGGCAAAGCGGCGCGGCTCCAGGCCCACGCGCTGCAGCAGGTCGCGCGCACGTTCCACCGCCTCGCGGTGGGGCGTGCCGTGCACCTGCGGCGCGAAGGCGATGCTGTCTTCGATGGTCAGGCGCGGGTTCAGCGACGCGTAGCTGTCCTGGAACACCATCTGCACCTGGCGGCGGTAGTCCTTCAGGCCCAGCTCGCGTGTGCCGACACCAGCACCGTCGAAGACGATGTCGCCCCGGTCGGGCTCGATCAGGTGCATCAGCAGCCGCGCGGTGGTGCTCTTGCCGCAGCCGCTTTCACCCACCACGCCCAGCGTCTCGCCGGCCTGCACATCGAAGCTCACGCCGTCCACCGCGCGCACCACACCGCCGCCGCGGCCGAAGACGTCTTTCTTCAGCGGAAAGTGCTTCACCAGGTCGTGCACGCGCAGCAGCGGCGCCGCGCCGCTCATTGCTTGATCTCCATCGCGCTGCGCAGGCCGTCGGACAGCAGGTTGAAGGCAATCGAGGTGCTGAAGATCATCAAGCCGGGCAAGGCGGCAATGAAAGGTTGCGTGTAGATGGCGGTGCGCAGCGTGTTCAGCATCAAGCCCCATTCCGGTTCGGGCGGCTTCACGCCCAGGCCCAGGAAACTCAGGCCCGAGGCCAGGATCATGCTCACCGCGATCAGGCTGGTGGCGTAGACGAAGATGGGCCCCAGCACATTGCCCAGCACGTGCACGCGCACGATGGTGAAGGCGTGGGCGCCGCTGGCGCGCGCGGCTTCGACGAAGTCGCGCGTGCGGATCTGCGTCGTCACGCTCTCGGCCACGCGCGCCAAAGGCGGGATGAACACGATGGTCAGCGAGATCAACGAATTGGTGATGCCGGCGCCCAAAGCGCCGCTCAGCGCAATGGCCAGCAGCACCGATGGAAAGGCGTAAAACACGTCGATGGTGCGCATGATCAGCGTGTTCGTCAGCCCGCCGACGTAACCGGCGAGGATGCCGACCACCGAGCCGATGATGAAGGCGCAGATGACCGGTGCGATGCCCATGAACAGGCTCAAGCGCGCGCCCACCATCAGGCGGCTGAGCAAGTCGCGGCCCAGCTCGTCGGTGCCCAGCGGGTAGCCCTCGGTGCCGATGGGCTTCAGGCGGCTGAGCATCGACGAAGCGTAGGGGTCGGCGGGTGCGATCAAGCCACCGAACAGCGCCAGCACCAGCAAACCGGCAATGACCAGCGCAGCACCCATCGCGGTCTTGTTGCGCAGCAGCCGGCGCAGCACCGTTTGCCAATAGCCCGGCGACCTCTCGAAAGCGACGGCGGGCACGTGGGCGGGGTTGACGGTGACGTTCAGCATGGCGTGGCGAGTTCAGGACCGCGCAATGCGCGGGTCCAGCAGCGTCTGGATGACGTCGACCACCAGATTGAGGACCACGAAGAACATCGCCAGCACCAGGATCGTTCCCTGCAGCAGCGGCAGGTCACGCTGGAAGATGGCGCTGTTGAGCAAGAAGCCGGTGCCCGGCCAGGCGAACACGGTTTCGATCAGGATGCTGCCACCCAGCAGATAACCCAGCTGCAGGCCCATCACGGCCAGCGCCGTGGGTGCGGCGTTCTTGACCACATGCTTGAAGACGCCCCAGTCGGTGAGGCCCTTGGCGCGCAGGCCGACGACAAACTCCTGCGCCAGGATCTCGGCCACCAGCGCCCGCACCGTGCGCGCGATGATGCCCATCGGTATCACGCTCATGGTCAGCGCCGGCAGCACCATGTGGCGGATGTACTCCCAGGTCCAGACCCAGTCGGCACTGCTGCCAGGCCCGGCGCCGCTGGCCGGCAGCCAGGGCAGCAGCACTGCAAACACGATCACCAGCACCATGCCCAGCCAGTAGTGCGGCACGCTGACACCCAGCACCGCGGTCAGGCTGGCCAGCTTGTCGACCCAGCTGTTCTGGAAATAGCCGGCCACGAAACCGAACAGGCAGCCGAACAGGAAACCGATCAGCGTGGCCATCACCGCCAGCCGCAGCGTGTTGACCACCGCCGTCATCACCTCGCTGGCAACGCCGCGGTTGGACGCGATGCTGGTGCCCAGATCGCCCTGCAGCGCGCGCCAGACCCAGGTCACGAATTGCTCAGGCAGGCTGCGGTCGAAACCGTAGAGGGTACGCAACTGGTTCTGCAGCTCGACGCTGGCGTCGGGCGGCAGGATGCTGACCAGCGGGTCGCCGGGCGCCAGGTGCACCAGCGCAAAACACACCAGCGCCACACCCAGCATGATGGGCAGGGTGTAGAGCAGGCGGCGCAGCAAGTAGTTCAGCATGGGTCAGGAGGGCTCTACCCGCTTTCCAGTGGGCGCCGCGGAACCGGCTTGGCCGGGCCGCTGGGGCCGCCCCATGAGGGGGTGAGTCGAAGACGAAACCGCCCACGGGACGGCTTCGGTCGGCGAGCGCAAAGCCGCTTCGGGGGCTTACTCGATGGTCATCGTGGCGATGTCGATGAACCAGCTCTTCGGCTGCACCACGTTCTTCACCTTCGCATTCATCGCTCGCGGGCCCACGTCGTGGGCGATCCACACGAACGGCGCTTCTTCCACGATGCGCGCGTGCAGCTTGGACAGCGCCACGTCGCGCGCCTTGTCGTCGAAGGACCCGCGTGCGTCGGCGATCAGCTTGTCGAACTCGGCATTGCCAAAGTAGCCCCAGTTGTTGGACACCGGCGGGAAGGTCTTGGTGCTGGTGAAACGCACCATCGCGAAGAACGGGTCCATCGCCGCGTAGCTGACATTGATGGCGTTGGCGCCATTGGCCGACGGGTCCTTGACGCCCTTGCGCCAGTTGGTGAACAGGGTGTTCCATTCGATGACGTCGAACTGCACGTCGAAACCGCACTTCTTCAGGCTCTGCTGTGCGAATTCATTCATCGGCAGCGGCTGCATCTGGCCCGAGCCGCTGGCGCTGATCTGCACCTTCACCTTCAGCGGCTTGGCCGGCGTGTGGCCGGCCTCGGCCATCAGCCGGGTGGCCTCGGCCGGGTCGTAGCGGATGTCGAATTTCGGGTTGCCCCACCACGGGTGACCCGGGGGCACGGTGCCCTTGGGCACGCCCATCATGCCGCCCAGCAGCTTGAGCATGCCGGTGCGGTCCACGCACAGGTTGGCGGCGTGGCGCACGCGCTTGTCCAGCCAGGGCGAGCCTTCGGCGAAGCTCAGCTGCCACGGCCACACGTGCGGCTGCGGGTTGAAGTACATCTTGTGGCCGCGCTGCGTGATGGCGGCCATGGCGTCAGGCGCGGGTGCCTCGATCCAGTCCACCTGGCCCGACAGCAGCGCTGCGGTGCGCGCATTGGCCTCGGGCATTGGCAGCATCACCACACGGTCGATCTTCGGCGTGCGCTTGGGGTCCCAGTAGGCCTTGTTGGCCACCACTTCCAGGCGTTCACGGGGCACGAAGCGGGCCATCTTGAAGGGGCCGCTGCCGCTGGCGTCGCTGGCAAAGGCGGTCCACGCGGCCTTGGCCTTGTCGGCCGCTGTGGCGCCCGCGGCCGCGTCGAACTTCTTCTGCCAGTGCGCGGGGCTGGCCATGAACAGGTTGGTCAGGTTCAGCGGCAGGAAGGCGTCAGGCTCGCTGGTGGTCAGCTCAACCGTCAGGTTGTCGATCTTGCGCGCGCTGCGCAGCGTGGGCATGCGGCTGGCCGTCACGCCCACCTGGCTGGCGTCGAAGTGCACGGCGTCCTTGTCCAGCACCTTCTGCACGTTCCACACCACGGCGTCGGCCGTGAAGTCGCTGCCGTCGTGGAACTTCACGCCCGGGCGCAGCTTGAAGACCCACTTGGTCTTGTCCTTGGCGTCGGCCTGCCAGGTCAGCGCCACGCCAGGGATCAACACGCTGGGCGCGTCGGCCTTGGACAGGTCCCACTGCGTCAGCGCGTCGTACATCGGGATGCCGGTGAAGCGGTTGCCCTCGAAGCCCTGGTCAGGCTGGCCCAGCGTGCGCGGAATGTCGGCGGCGGTCATCGCCACGCGCAGCACTTTTTCCTGTGCAGCTGCCGGCCCGGCGGCCAACAGCATTGCCGTGAGGGCGGCCGCGGGGGCAAAACAGGCCATCGATCGCTTCATGAAGTCTCCTGGACAGTCGGGTGGTGGGGGCCGGCCCGGACCTTCGAAATCAGGCCGGCCGTGCAGAAAGAGCGGGGCGTTTGCAAGGCTTGTGCCAGCGAAAGGTTCCGCTGCCTGCTCGGTGCATTTGGGTCGGCGCAGCACCGACGCGGTGCGCTCAACTCAATCGTCGCACCACTTTGGACCAAAGCCACACCATCGAGACATCCGGTTAACCCTTAGCTCGCCTTGTGCCACTGCTGCGCGCCCGGCGTGCAGCGGCCTGGGCCGCGCGGCAGGCTGCCAGTTCGAGTGCCAGTGCTGGTGCATGCCCGCCCAACCGTTGCCGACAGCTGCCGTTGCATGCATCATGAGTGAATGCTGATTAGCAATCCCATGCTTCGACGCTTTTTCGGCGCATTGCCCGTTCTGTCTGCCTCCCTGGTTCTGACTGTGGGGCTGGGCGCCTGCGCCGTCGCTCCCCGTGGCGCAAGCCCGAAGCTGGCACTCGTCATGGGCAACGCCAGTTACGAGAATGCGCCGGCCCTGGGCAACCCCGTCAACGACGCCAACGACATGTGCGCCGCGCTGCGCCGGCTGGGTTTCAAGACGCTGTGCCACACCAATCTGCGCGACCGCTCCGAGTTCGACAGCCGTGTGAAAGACTACGTCGGCCAGCTGGGGCCGAACACGGTGGGCGTGGTGTATTACTCCGGCCACGGCGTGCAGGCCGGCAACTCGAACTTCCTGATTCCCACCCAGGCACACATCACGGCGGGCACCGCGGACCCGTTGCGGGTGCTGTACGGTGTGGACGACCTGTTCGACCGTTTGCGTCAGCAGCCGACGCGGTTTCAGCTCGTCATCCTCGACGCCTGCCGTACCGACTTGTTCGCGCGCTCATCGCCCAGGCCAGTCGCCGCGCCGGCCACCAGCGCGGGACGCTCGCTCCTGATCCGCGCGCTGGAGACCTCGGCTCGCGCCAGTTCGGGGCTGGCGCCGATCAAGGACGCACCGCCAGGCACGGTGGTGCTCTACGCCACCGCCGCGCGCGACACCACCTTCGATGGCGACGGTCGAAACGGCCCACTGACCAAGCACATCCTGGCCCACATCGGCACCAAGGGTCTGCTGCTGGAAGAGTTCATCAAGCGCGTGACTGCGGGCGTCGAGACCGAAACCGCGGCCGGCTATGGCAAGCGGACCACTCCCTTCACCTACGGTTCGTTCAGCGGCAGGTTCTGCTTTGCCGGCTGCCCGGGCGAAGCCGAGGTGCCGATGCCGTTCTGAGGCCAGCGTCGGGTCGGCAGGCTCAGAAGGTGGCGAGCGCGCCGAAGGTGAAACCTTGCGTCGTGTCGCGCCCGTCTTGCGTGCCGAAGGCCTCTTTCGAGCCCATGACCTGGATGCGGTAGCCGGCGGTCAGGGTCCAGCGGCGCAGCAGCCAATCGCTGTTGAAAGTGCTGGCCACGCCGACTTCGGTCAGTCGGTAGTCGGCCTTGAACTTCACCACGTTCTTGTCGTCGGACGCCGGCGTCTTCAGCCGTCCCAGACCGAATGCCCCGTACAGTGAATACGCGCCGGCGAGTGGCGCGTTGCCGCTCAGGCCGAATATCGGGCCGGCGGGTTCGTAGCGGGTCGGGCCGTCGCGCTGCGAGATCTTCTTGTAGCCCAGGGTTGCGGTCAGCCCCGGCATCAGCACATAGCCCAGGTTGATATCGAATTCCTTGCGCGTGCCGCTGTCGCCATTGGCAAACGAGAAGCGCGTGGACGGGAATGCGCTGAGCGTGCCGACGAAGTTGCCGTAGCGCACAGCGACCACCGGCACCAGCGCCAGCTTGTGGCCCGCCGAACTCTGGATCAGGGCCTTGTTGACGTCCTTCCCGTTGACGGTTTCGGTGTAGTAGCTGAAGGTGGTCCACTCGGTGTACCAGGCCCGTGCGCCGACCGACACGCTCAGGCCCGCGTCCTGTGCCAGCGCCGTGCCGGCGCCACACAGAGCCAAGGCAACGAGACCGCTTCTGTTCATGCTCACCTCCAACATGCTGCTGAAGTTTCACCTTAGCGCGAAAGGCGCGCACTGAACAGCAAGGGCGGCTTGCGTCTTAGGGGCTGGCGATGGTGGTGAGCAGCCGCTACATTCGGCCGACCATCGGCCTGCCGCGCCGGTCGCTGACAGCGCCGCCCTGGCAATGAACAGCACGCCCGGCGCGGCCCGCCGGCGAGACTCTTGGACCCTACCGCACCGAGATTCAACGATGAAGGATCTTTCACTGTCCGTGGTCGCCGTGCTGCTGCTCGCGCTGGGCATCGGGCTGACGTTTCAATGGCTTTACCCGCAGGTGGCGCTGACCAGCGAGCTGGCCGGGCTGTTCGTCTTCATCGCGGTGGTGCTCAAGCTGGTGCTTTCCAAGCTGTGGTCGCTGCGCAGCAAGCCGCCCAGCGCGCCGGTCGACGCGGGGGCCGGCAAGTGAGCCTGCTTCGCCCGGTCTGTGCAGTGTGGCTGGCCTTGTCGCTGACAGCGTGCACGGCGCCGATGCATCCGACGCGACCGACCCCGCCACCTGTGGACCGACCGACCAGGGAATTCCCCCCGTTGGGCGAGGTGCGCGACAGTGTTTACCTGCCGGTCGAGCGCAGCACGTCACCCCCGGCAGGCTATGGCCTGTACACCGTGCTGCTGGCGCGGGCCATAGACCGCAACACGCTGCGCGTGTTGTCTGAGCTGCTGCTCAGCACCGGCCCGGCCGGCGAAGCCGCGATCACGCGCGAGAACCTGAACCTGATCACGATCCCGGTGAAGAATGCAGCTGAGGCGACGCTGCAGCTGAGCGCGGCGCGTACCCAGCCCGATGCTGCCGGTACCGCCCTGATGCAAAAGTCCTACGACTTCGGCCAGGCGGCGCTGCTGATGGCCAGCGTGTGCCGGCCTGATCGCGGCGCTGCGGTGATGAAGGTATGCGGTTCGGCCGCACCCGACGGGCCGCTGCTGGTGACCACGCTGCGCCCGCTGAGCGGCGTTGCCACACCGGGCCAGCGCCTGCTGGTGGTCAACCTGGCAACCACGCCCCCCGAGGCGCTGCGCGAGGTCTTTACGGCCTACCGTCGGCAGATTCAGCGCAAGGATTTCGCAGATCGCGCCGAACTGGATGGCTGGCGGCTGTGGGCTCTGAACCGTCTGCTCGACACGGCGCAGCTGCTGCCGAACATCAGCAAGGCCTACGCCGGCACGAAGTGACCCAGACAGTGTGCTTGCGCGCATTGCGCCAGCACGCAAGACGGTGCGCTGCGCTGGTACCGCCACACCGGCCGTTCCAAGCTGGCCTTTGCAGGGGACGAAGCCCGCATCGTCGGCAGCGGCTGGCAAGCCTTCTGTTTGGTGTTTGGCGGCGACGGCGACGGTGATGGCGTGATCTGAGCCATCCAGCCTGACGGCATGCTGCTCTGGTGCTGCCACGATGGCCGCAACCAGGGCAGCGCCCACAAGAAGCCGCAGGCACAGCGTGTCAGCTGTGCCGCGGACTTTGCACCTAAAACTCGGGTCTACGGCGTCTGGCGGTACAGCGTGAAGTTGCCGTCGGGTTGGGTGATGGTGAACGACTTGCCGTCGGCCGCCAGCGTCAGCGTCGAGCTGGCCCCGAAACCGTTGTTGTCGGCGAGGTTGCTGGTGTCGTGCAGGCCCGCGCACAGGTTGGTGTCGAGCGTCGCCGTCAGGCCGCCAAAGGCCTTTGTGCTGACGTCGTAGGCGTAAGTGCCCTTCTCGAAGCCGGGCCCACCGCAACTGAAGGGATCGACGTCACCCACGGGGTCGGTCATCACATAGCTGCCATCGGCGAAGAAGAAGAAGCTCTGCGCCATGGGGTTGCCCCCGGGCGACAGCGACCAGGCGCCCACCAGGCCGCTGTTGTCATTGGGCATCCAGGCCAGTGCACCGCGGCTATAGGTGCCCGGGCCGCCAGCGCTGATGCGGCCCTGCTGGCTGGTGTAGTCGCGCAACAGCGTGTCGGCCGTCAGCGCAGCGCCCGTGCGCGGCGCGGGAACGCCCAGCGCCGCCAGCAGCGCGTGGGTGGCTTCCAGGTTGGGTCTGACCTGCTTGGTAACCGCAGGCTTGCTGCGGAAGCCGAACCAGATCTGGCCGTTGTGCTCCACCATCGTGCGGGTGTAGCTGAGGCTGCTGGCCATCGCCGGCTGGTTGGCCAGGCGCAGCACTCGGCCGTTGCCCAGCGCTTCGATGCTGTAGGTGCCCGTGCCGGCAGCCTGGCAGTTGCGGGTGGAGCCGTCGCTGTCACGCAGCAGACACAGCCAGTAGTTAACGGCATTGCCGCTGCCGAATGAGGCGCGCAATGTCTGCACGCCGTTGCGAAAGTAGCCCGTGCCGCTGGTGTCTGCATAGCCGGTGCCGATGTTGCCGATGCCGAAGGTGCTTTGGCTCCACCAATCATTGGCCACGTTGCCGGCCGGCGTGCTGCGCGGGTTGAACACGCAAGGTGTGCCCTTGTAGCGGTCGATCAGCTTTTCCAGCGTGAGGCTGCTGTCGTCCTGGAACTGGATGCTGTTCGTGCTGCTGACCTTGTTGCACTCGGTAGCGTTGCCTCCGGCCACCAGCGCGTTGTAGACGAACAGCCGGTCGCCGCTGGTGGTGTTGTAGCTGTCGGGCAGCGCCGTATCGGTGCCCGTGTAGAAGTGCAGCTTGCTGCCGGCTGGAAAGGTGCCTTGCAGCCTGGCCGCGTGCACCACCGGGTCGGGGCCCCAGGCCGCGAAGTCGCCTGCCGTGTCTTTCAGCGGGTAGGCTCGAATTTCGGCCACCACGTCGGCCATCTTCAGCCCGCTGATGTCGCGTGCGCTGCGCACGTTGCTGCTCTTGTTGGACTTGCAGTAGACCGATTCAGAACGGCCCGTGGCGTCCCAGGGGGTGGCTTCGTGCACCTGCTCGGGGGCGCAGGTGAACCACTCGGTGCCGGTCCACACGGTCTGGTTGCGCGCCCAGTTGTTCAGGCCCTCGCCCCACTGCTGGTAGAAGGTGTTGGTGCCGTTGGCGGCGCGAGCCTGTTCACGGTATTCGGTGAACTGCCGTTTGCCATTGACGGTGGTGCTTTGCAACGCGGTGGCCTTGAACATGCGCACGTTGTAGTTGCCGGCATCGGTGTAGCTGAACCAGCGCATCGACAGGCCCGCGGCGGGCGCGGCGCCAGGGTCGTCGGCCGCAACGGGCAGCTTGGCCACGGCCACGGCCGCGGCCGCGCCGACGGTGGTCAGGCCCTTGTCGGCTGTCAACTTGGTGGCCGCCGCAGCCAGCGCCGTGTCCTTCGCTGCTTGGGTAGGCGCCTGCGCCACCGCGGGGTCGTTCACGGCGGTGGCCACCGCAGGCAACAGCGTCATCAGGTTCTGCTGGATGGCTTTGTCCACATCGGCTTTGGCCAGCAGGTTGCCGGCGGCGTCCTTGGCAGTGGCGAGCGCCGTGCTTTGCTGCTGCGTGGCGAGCACCAGAAGCCGCGCTGCGGCGCCGGCTGTAGCGCTGGGCGCGGCCGTGCTGGCGGTGAAATCGGCCAACGGCGAAACCGTCAGTCCCAGGGCTTCCTGCACCGATTTTTCGGCATCCGCGGTGCTCTGTTTGCTGGCCGCAGCGTGCGCCACCACCAGCGTGCTCAGCGGGCTGACCACGGCAGGTTTGTCGGCCGGCGCTTGCAGGCTGAAGGCCACCGTGACCGGGCCGTGGTCGGCGTCCACCGCATCGGTGCCGACCAGGGCCAGCACCGGGTATTGGTTGAAGTCGACCATGGCGATGGTGAACGTGATCGAGCCGTCTGCCAGCGTGACCCCGCCCGGCTCGTCGGCTTCACAAAGGCCGTTGCCGTTCTTGTCCAGGCAAACCTTGGCGCCGCGTATCGCGCCATCGATGACCTTGATCGTCTGCGACACCGTGGTGGGCACCGGGTCGGGCGGCAGAGTGACGTCGTCACCGCCACCGCTGCCGCAGGCCGTCAACACCGCGCCCGAGGCGAACAGGGCCGCGGCAAGCGCCACGGGGCGAAGGGGGCTGCACTGCGGCAGCGGTGGGCAAAGTACAGGATGCATGTCATCGACTCCGTTTGACTTGGGTGAGACCCTGCCGCTGGTTGCAGCGGCAGGAACCGTTGGCGCTTCATGGAAAAAGCGTGGAGCGATTGGGCGCGGCGCGCTGGCGCCTGGCATCGACTGGAATGTGGAGAACAGGGGCCAGCGCGCCCTGTGTTTCATTTCAAATGCGTACTCTGAACGGCGTACTCTGAACGGCGTAGGCTACGGCGTAGGCTCAACGGCGCATGCGCATGCGCAGGCCCCAGGCGTGGCCATGTGGCCATGAGGCCATGAGACTTGCACAGCCAGCAGCTTTCGCGGCGCCGGGGGCCGCCGCGGTTCACGACCCGTTGGCTGCGGCCACCAACTGCTGGATGTTGGCCATCGCCGCCATCGACTGCTCCCGCAGCCGCGCGATGGTGGCCAGCTTCTCGGTGTCTTGCGGGTCGATGCCGGTCATCAACTTGCCAAAACCGTCGAGCCGGCTGTTGCGCACCCACGTGCGCAGCGTCTTGTCCTGGCCCCACTGAAACTGGTTCCACATGCTGACCATCATCGCGCGCGGGTAGTCTTGCAGCCGGTGCGGAAAAGGCACGCTGGCGCACAGGCGGTTCTTCTCGGCGTCGCTGCCGTAGTGGGTCTCGACATAAGCGGTCAGCGCGGCGCTGAAGGTGGGCAGCGGCAGCCGCACCACCTGCAGCACGATGCGGCCGGGCTGGAAGATGGGCTGCACCGGCCGCGGCTCCACGGCCGACGCGGTGCAGTCCACACACAAGGTGCCCTCGGCCAGCGCTTCGGTGCCCTGGTCGAGCAGCAGACGCCCGGCTTCGATGGCCTGCACGCGGCCCTTGCGCACCACGCGCCTGATGCGGCGCAGCAGTTCCACTTCACCCGGCGCGATGGTGGCCAGGTGAAACATCGTCGGTTGGCGGCCGGGGTCGATGCGCAGCACCGCGCCGCAGGCTTCCAGCCGCGCAAACAGGTCGTCTATCGAGCGGGCCTTGGCAAAGGCTTCCATCTGGTCGGCCTGGCCGCCGATGGCCTCGTTGAAGAACTCCGCTCCGGGCTGGGTGGTGATGCGGTTGACGAGCCAGGAGTCACGCGGCACCACCCACTGGATGCTGTCAGGGTCGGCACCCGACTGCAGCAGCCACACCACGGCGTCCATCGCGGTCTTGCCCGCACCCAGGATGGTGAAGTGGCGCGGGCGTGCGGCCGTTGTGTTCGCGGCCCACAGCAGTGGCAGCGCATTGGGCGGCACCAGCCGCACACCCGGCGCCACCGTGAACTTGGGCGTGTGGGTGGCAGGCACGGGCGGGCTGTAGTAGGTGGCGTCGACGATCTTCTTGCGCACGCGGACCCGCGTGCGCTGGCCCGAGAGGATGGACTCGAACTGCCCGGTGCCCGCCACGTCGGAGCCGAGGAAGTCGCACAGCGGGTGGTAGGCGACACGGCCGCTGGGCAACAGCCGGTCCTGCATCACACGGTCGTAGTAGCTGTTGATCTCGGGCCCGGTGGCCAGTTCGTACAGGCCCCGGTTCAGGCCGTGCTCGTCCTTGCGGCCGCTGCCCAGCGCCATCGAATTGACGCCATAGAAGGCCGAGGGCTGGTGCAGCGCGACAAAGGAATAAGCGTCGTTCCAATGGCCGCCGGGCTTGCTGTGGCGGTCGACTATTGCGATCTGGGCGTTGCTTTCGGTGACGAGCGTATCGACAAAGGCCATGCCGGCAGCGCCGCTGCCGATGACGAGATAGTCGGTGTCGATGGTGTGCACGCTGGTCCTCGCGAGAGAGAAAGCCATCCGGGCCTGGCTTCACGCGGAAACCAGGCCTGGTTGATTTGACGAACCAGCGCGGCGGCGCGGAGCGCGGCCTTTCAGGACGATGGTGCTGCGTGCGCGGCGCGGGTGGGAGCCCTGAACTTTGCCAGAGACCTGGGCTGCGCTGCGGGCACTCTCACGAATGCGCGACGGCCTGCATTTCCAGGGGTCGTCCAGGGGCCGAGCCGGCGTGCAACAGAGACGCAAACCAGAGACGCAAACCAGAGACGCGAATCAGAGCCGCGAATCAGAGCCGCACGAGGCCGGCGGCAGTGGGTGCTCAAGTGCATTGCCAGGGGGCGTTGGGGGGAAAAAGTGCGTTTGAATTTACTGTCCTCCGGTGTGCCCATACCGCGGCCTGCTGTACTTCCGCGAAGAAGACGCGCCGCTGTTCCACGGCCGCGACGCGGCCATTACCCAACTGCTGGACGCTGTCGACCGCCACCCCCTGGTGGCTGTGGTGGGCGACTCGGGCAGCGGCAAGTCTTCGGTGGTGCGTGCCGGTCTGCTGCCGGCGCTGCGCGCGCCGCGAACAGGCGTGGGAGACGCTGAGCATCGTTCCAGGCGACCGGCCGTTTCAGCGGTTGGCGGCTGAGCTGGTGCAGTTGCTGGAGCCCGATGCCAGTGAAGTGGACTGCCTGCTCGAAACCCAGAAACTCAGCAAGGCGCTGGAAAGCGGCGAACTGCAGCTGCGCGACGTGGCCGAGCGCGTGCTGCAGCGCCAGCCCGGCACGCAGCGGCTGCTGCTCGTCGTGGACCCGTGGGAAGAGCTGTTCACGTTGACCGAGTCGGTGCCGCTGCGCCAGGCCTTCATCGACAACCTGCTCGAAGCAACCGCAGACCCGCAGTCGCCGTTGCGCGTGCTGCTGACGCTGCGCGGCGACTACTTCGGCCGCGCCGTCACCAGCCGGCGCGAACGGGCCGGCCGGCTGCAGGGCGCGCAGGTCAACCAGGGCCCGATGACGCGCGGCGAACTGCGCAGCGCCATCGTCGAACCGGCGCGGCAGGTGGGGGCGGGTGGTGCTGAGTGTGGTGGCCAGCGTGGCGGTCGCTACTCGCATCTTGCCCAAGGCCGCCTGGATCAGACCCGCATTGCTTATGAGCAGGCGCTGGCGATCGCCGAGCGACTGACCAAGGCCGATGCCGCCAACACCCAGCCGCAGCGCGGTCTGTCGGTCAGCTACGAGAAACTCGGCGACGTCGAAGTGGCCGCCGGCCAACTGGACCCGGCACGCAAGGCCTACGAGCAGAGCTTGGGGATTGCCGAGCGGCTGGCCAAGGCCGATGCCGCCAACACCCAGTGGCAGCGGGATCTGTCGGTCAGCTATTTGAAGCTCGGCGCGCTCAACGAGAGCGAAGGCAACCGGGAAGCTGCATGCTGTGGGTGCTCAGCCCCGCATGTCCGATTCCGACGCCCCAGCCCGTCTGTCCATCGAGGGCCGCTCCTGCGCGCCCTCGCTCTTCTCCTGCCGCGCAGCACCCGCGCCGACAACCGGACCGCCAAGGACATCCTCATGCCAACACGTCTGCTCATCGCCGCCATCGCGGCCAGCGTTGCGCTCCTGGCCGGCACCCAGGCCGCACAAGCGGCCGTTGTCATCGACAACTTCGCCAGCGGCAGCGCCAGTGTGCTGTTGACCGCTGCGCCCGGCGGGCAGTCCGTGCTGCAATCGCAGCCGGGCACCATGGCCAGCGGCTACCGAACTTGGAACGTCAAGCTCTACGGCCCGTCGTCACTGGGCGGCAGCGCCCAGGTCTCGCCCAACGGCTTCGAGTTCCGCGAAGACGGCGGTGTCCACCACCGCATAGACTGGATCTACGGCGCCACCTACGTCGGCCACGACCACCCGATGAGCCTTGACCTCAGCGGCGAAAGCGCGTTGCGTTTTTCGTTTGCCGACGCGCCACTCGGGCTTAACTTCAACGTGCTGTTGTATTACCGCGGGCAGATCGACAATTACAGCCAATTGGGGCTGAACATTGCACCGCACACCGCCGCGTTCGACGTCGACTTCCGCTTCGCCGACTTCGCCGCGCGCATCGCCGTCCCGTCGCGCCCGGCCGACTTCTCGCAAGTCAGCGGCATCTACATCGTCACGCAGGGCGGGGCTTATGTTGCGTCCGGCGGCGAAGGCTTTCGCATGACGTCGATCAGCGCGGTGCCCGAGCCCGGCACCGGCGCGTTGGCGCTGGCGGGGCTGGGCCTTTTGGCATGCCACGCTCGACGGCGGCTG
>JBBQMM010000025.1:0-18541 GCA_038328935.1 Burkholderiales bacterium | reverse complement strand
CTTCTGGCAGCTTCAAGGTATTGAAAACGTCGAAGCACAGGGTCTTGGATGCCCGTGCGTAGATGCCGCAGACGGCCAGTTCATGCGGCAGCAAAGCACCCACCTGGGATTGCAGCCAGACAAAAAACTGATGCCGTCGCTTGACCTGCCCAGACGCTTCAATGGCACGCACGATGTACTCGGCGTGCCGGCTGGTAGGGAGGTCGTAGTCAGCCGCGTCTGCCTGGGGGGAGTTCATGAAGTTTGGAGCGGAAACGGTGAGGCTACGAAGGGCTGGTGACGGGTTGAAGGGCTGTTGGTGCTGGACAGATGCCGAACGGACTAGTCGGATGGCCTTTTCGACATCAGCCGCGCGCGGTAGACGCGGTCGCACACGCAGGGCTCCTGGCCTGGCGGCGCAGGTTCAAGGTCGCGCGTGATCAAGGGCGCCAGACGGGAACGGCTGTGCAAGGCCTGGACCGCACCTTGGCTGTCCAGCACCAGCACCCAGTCGGCGCGCCCGGTGAGCGGATCGCTGTAAACCTGGCGGAGGTGGCGCTGCAATCGCGGGCCGCGGCGGTCTTCCAGCAATTCCTCCAACGCCAGCGGACCGGGCTGAATTGACGCATCCAGTGCCGCACTGACGGCGCGCCAGGCGCCCACGGCGTCAGCGATCTGCTGGCCGCGGAACATCGACTCCAGCTCGCGTTCGCGCTGCAGCGCGGTTTGCCACACGTGGCCCACTGCCCCCAGGCCCGCCCCCGACAAGGCGATCGCGAACAGCAGCCACAGGTAGGTGAAGCCGCGCGCCTTACCAGTCGGCATACAGTCTCCCGTCGCGTGCGCGGCCGGCGGCGCCACTGCGCACATCGGCCAACCTGCCTTCAATCTGCGAGGCCTCGCGCGGGCCCAGGGCCAGCCAGCTGTCGCGCCGGCGCGTGATCGGGTCTTCGGGCAATTCGCGCAGGTAGCGCGCTTCAGTCAGCTCTTCAAGCGTTTCCGGGTAGCGGCCTTTGTCGGCGGCAAACTGGTCGATCGCGTCGCGCATTACGGCCAGCGAGCTGCGCAAGGTGTTTTCGCGCGCCCGGTCCAGGCTGTCGAAGTAACGCGGTGCAGCCAGCGAAGCCAGCAGCGCCACCAGCGCCAGCACCACGATCAGCTCGATCAGCGTGAAGCCCTGGCCGCGGCGGCGCGCCATGGGCCGCCACATCGCCAGCCGCCGCAAATGCAGCCGCTGCGCCACCCACCGCGTTCGCGTCACCATTGCGCGTAGTCGCTGCCGTCCAGCGCACGTTGGGTGGACCGCGATGCGACGTCGAACACGTCCAGCCCGGGTGACGGCGCCTCCGGCGGGCTGTCGTGGCTGCGCAGCGCCCAGCTTTGCTCGGCGGGCAGCTCGGCCGGCGCAAAAGGGTCGCGCGGCAGGCGGCGCAGGAAGTACAGGCGGCCGCTGGCAGCGCTTGCACGCTGGTCAGCGACGCCGTCCACCAGTGCCAGCAAATTGGGTGGGTAGCCGCTGGCACCGGGTGGTTGTTCGATGCGGCCCTGGTCGGCGGCGCGTTTGTAATCGTCAATGGCCTGCCGGATGCCGCGCAGGGCCTGGCGCAATTCAGTTTCACGCGCGCGCCGTTGGCTCACCTCCACCAGCGGGCGCGCCGCCGCAGCCAGTATGCCCACCAGGGTGATCACGACCAGCATCTCGACCAGGGTGAAGCCCCGACGCTTGCGAGCGCGCTGCGCCCTCATGGCTTGGCCACCGTGATGGTCCCGCTGCCATGCACCTGCACCGGCCGCGCCACGCCGCTGGCATCCACCGCCTGCACGCCGCCCACCTGGACGTTCAGACTCTGCCCCGCCGCAGCGGCCAGCACCCGAAACGGGAATGCCCGCTCGGCGCCCGGCTGCAGGCTGAAGCTGACGCGTGCATCGCGCGGGTCGCTGGTCTGCGCGCTTTGCAGCGCGGTGGTCTCGAACACGAGTTCACCGGTCACCGTGGCGTCAGACCTGTTGTGCAGGGTCACCATCGCGGTGCCGCCTACGTCGGCGGTGCCACTGGTGGCCAGGTGCAAAGCCACATCACGCTCTTGCGCCGGGCTGCCCGGCGCATCGGCTGGCGGCTCGACCGCAGCGGCTGCTGCGGCTGCTGCACGCGCACCGCCAGCCGGGCCGGTGCGGCCGGGCAGGCCCAGCGGCACGGCGACGCTGCCACGCCCTGCCAAACGCAGTGCCGGGGCGCCAGGGCTGGCGTCCACACCGGCCGGTGCATTGGCGGTGGCCGCTGGCGGCGGCTGCACGTTGCGCACCACGCGCGGTGTGATGAGCAGCACGATCTCGGTCTTGTTGCGCTGGTCGGTGTGCACGCCAAACAAGCGCCCCAGCACGGGCATCTCGGCAGCACCGGGAATGCCGCTCACGCTCTTGCTGTCTTCATCGCGTATCAGCCCGGCCAGGATCTGGGTCTCGCCGTCGCGCAGCCGCAGCGAGGTGCTGGCCTGGCGCGTGCCCACCTGGTAGCCCACCGAGCCCTGGGGCCCGGCGACGCGGCCGATCAGGGTGCTGACCTCAAGGCTGACTTTCATCACCACGTCGTTGTCCAGCTGCACACTGGGCTCGACTTCGAGCTTCAGGCCCACGTCCAGGTAACTGACCGACGCCGACACGCCCACATTGGCGGTGGAGGTGGTGGTGAACACCGGCAGCTTCTCGCCCACCAACACCTTGGCCTTCTCGCGGTTGCGCGCCCGCAGCCGGGGGTTGGCCAGGGTGTTGACGCGGCCGTTGCTGCCGCGCAGCGTGGCCACCAGGGCCGGGTTGGCGATGCTGGCGCGGAATGAGCGGTTCGTGCCCAGCTCGACCAGTCCGCCAGCACCGGGCAGCCCGAACTGCAGCTCCTCAGGCCACTGGATGCCGGCACTGTCCAGCTGCGTGGTCGCGATTTCCAGCACCTCCACTTCCAACACCACCTCGGGTTCGGGCAGGTCCACCGCGGCCACCAGACGTGCCACCAGGGCCACCACTTCGGGCGTGTCGCGCACCATCACCTGGTTCAAACGCTCGTCGACATACAGGTCGCGCGTCTTGGCCATGGTGCGGATCAGCGTCTGCACCTGCTTGGCCTCGGCATTGACGAGGAAGAAGCTGCGTGTCACCAAGTCCTGGTGTTCGCGCTGTTTGGCCGGTGTGTTGGCGTAGATGAGCAGCGTGCTTTCGCCCAGCACCTTGCTGGCCAATTGCTGTGTGGTCAGCAGGATGCGCAGCGCTTCGGCCAGCGTGACGTCGCGCAGCGTGATGCTCAGGCGCGCATCGGCGCGCACCTCGCGGTCGAACACGAAGTTGATGCCGTGCGTGCGGCTCAGCCCCTCGAAGATGCTGCGCAGCGGCGCGTCGCGAAACTCCACGTTCAGGGGCTTGCGAAAGGCAGCACCCAGCACGGGCGCTTCGTGCGCACCGGCCAGCGCCTGATGCACACGCGCCAGCAGGGCCCCCGCTTCGGCCGCGGGCGCGCCTTCGCTCAGGGCCCGCTGGGCCAGCGCCGCTGCTTCGTCCAGGCGCTGTGCCGACTCAGCCTGCCGTGCGCGCTGCAGCAACTGATCTGCACGCTGCACACGCGCCAGCTGTTCTGCCAGCGCCTGCACGCGCGGGTGCAACGCGTCGACGGCCTGGGCGCGCACCAACAAGGCCTGTGCGGTTGCCAACTGCCCGCTGCTGCGCGCCAGCTCGGCCTGCACCGCCAGCTGCGAGACCGTCCATTCGCGCTGGCGCAGTTCGGCGCTGCGCAGGCTGGTGTCGGCAGGTGACTTTGCACGCGCTTGAGCCAACACGGCCATTGCCTGTTCATGCTGGCCCGTTTGAGCCAAGCTTTGCGCCTCCTCCAGCGCGCCGAAGCTGCTGCAGCCCACGAGCGCGGCCAGCGCCAGAGACAGCGCAACAGACAGTGCCAGACAGCGCAGCGCAGGGGCTCGGCTGAAGCGGGCAGCAAGCCTGTGTGCAAGCCTGGATGCAAGCCTGGGTGCAAGCCTGAGTGCATGCCTGGGTGCATGCCTGGGTGCATGCCTGGGTGGTGCAAGCGCGGTTGCAAGCGCGGGTGCAAGCGCCCGCGTAAGCGCAGCGGTAAGCGGCAATGCGGTGTGCAAAGTCATGGTTTCTTGAAACTCAGCAAGCGTTCGCCGCCTTCGCCTGCAGCATGCAGGCTGACGCCTTGCGGTTGAATGGAGACCACGCGCCAGCCGCCATCGATCTGGTCGCCCGCCTTCACCGCCAGCGTGCGCTGCGCGCTCATCAGCAGCGCTCGCGCACCGGCGCCTTCATCGATGAGCCCGATGAGCGTGAAGGGCAAGGGCGCTTCTTCTGGCGCCGCGTTGGCGAGCAGCACCGGCTGTGCAGCAGCCGCTGTGGCGGCAGCGGCTGGCGCCAGGGTGCGCGGCGCTGCTGGCCACGGCGCCACCTGTGCAGCCCAGGCCGCACTGGCCCGCGCTTGCGGCAGCTCATTGGGCGCACGTGGGCGCAGCGTTTGCGGCCAAGCCGCGGCGCCGCCCGCGTCGCCAGGCCTGCGCCCCTGCGGCCGCGAAACCGGATCAGCAGGGCCGGCGGCGCCGGTAGCGTCAGTAGCGCCTCCAGGGCCGGCAGAGCCGTTCGCAACCGCCACCGGCGGCATGCGCTCGGCCACGGGTTCTGGCTCGGGCCAAGCCGCCAGCACGGCGGCCCCAGCCAGCGTGAGCCACAAGGCCCAGCGCAGTGCGGGCTGCATCGCAGGCTTTGGCAATGCGCTCATGGTCGGGCACCTACCGGCTGCGCTGGCGTGCTGCCGCGGTGTACGGCATCTGCTGCCGTCGGGAGCGCGGAAAACAGCGTGAAAGCGACTTCTGTCTGCAGCCCGGACGCATCGCCGTCGCGCCGCAACACCAAACGTTCCAATGCCAGTGCAGGGTCTTGTGCGAGCGCGGCGTTGATGAAGCCGAGCACCGCTGCATGCGAACCCAGCAGGCTGAGCTGCACGCTGTCGCGCGCCAGGGCCAGGTGCGGCTCGCGTGCGCGACGCGTGTTGCTGGCCAGCAGGTGCAAGCCCTGGCCGCGTGCCATTTGCAGCAGCGCCGCCGTGCGGTCATGGCGTTGCGCTTCGGCAGGAAACGCCTGCACGAAGGCACGCTCGGGCGTCAGTTCAAGGTCCTGCCGCAGCGGCCGTTCGGCTCGCCGCAGCAACTGGGTGCGCAGGCTGCGCGCCTCCTCTTCGAGCGCAGTGGCCTCTTGTTCCATGCGCGGCATGGCCCACAGGCCCAGCACCAGCGCTGCCGACAGCAGCAGCAATGCCGCCTGCCCGCCACGGCCCAGGTCGTGCCATGGGCGCTGCAGTCGCGCCCAGCCTGCCCGCGATGCCAGTGCCATCATCGCGACCTGGCTCCGGCTGCAGCGGCCGGCGCCGCAGACACGGGTGACGGCTCGGCACCCGAGTGCGCAACCTTTGACGCTGACAGATGCACCGGCGGTGGCGTCCCCGTCTGCGCGTCCGTGTGCATCCCCGTGTGCATCCCCGTCTGCGTTCCCGTGTGCATCCCCGTCAGCACCTGCGCGCTGATGTCGAAAGCAAGCTCGTCAGCGCCGCGGCTTTCCGACAAGCGGCTGAGTTGCACGCCGGCCAGGCCCGGCTGGTCGGCCAGCGCCTGCACGCAAGCCAGCACCTGCTCGGTGGTGCGCGCCCGCCCAGCCAGCTGCAGATCGCCGCGCGCGCGATCGTGTTCCAGCCGCTGCCAGCGCACGCCGGCGGGCGTGGCCGTTTCGATGGCCTGCAGCAGCTGGCCCCAGGGGTGGTGCACCGCCCGATCCACCCCCCACGCGGCTTGTCGCGCCGCTTGCGAGGCGGCGCTGGCCAGCGCCTGCTGTGCCGGGTTGGCCGGCCCAGGCGCCGTCTGCCGCCACTCGGCACGCGCCTGCCACTGTTGCAGCCATGCACGCTGTTCCTGCAGCGCCTGCCACTGTGCCTGCGCCTGCCAGATCAGCGGCAACAACAAGCCCAGGGCCAGCAGCCACAGCGCTGCCAGCCCAGGGCCACTGAGCGTGGCCGGTCGACAGAAGTCCAGGTGCGGCGTGGACGGTTGAAGCAAGCCCATCCCGTTCAGCCTTGCACCCACTGCGCAGCGGGCCAGCTGTCGGCGCCCGCCGCCGGTAGCGAGCCTTGTTGTGCGCCCCGTTGTGCGCCCGGTTGTGCGGCAAACGCCGTTGCGAGCCCACCGTTCAGTGCGCAACCCAGCAGCAACATTGAATCCGCGTCGACGCCGTCTTGCGCGCGCCACGCTTGCAGGTGCTGCAGCAAGTCTTCGCCCGCAGCCGCGCCGAGCCGGCGCTGTGACACCGACTGCACGGCCCCCTGGTGGCACAGCACCCAGGTGGCGACGCTGGCGTCCACCAACACGAGCGCCTGGCGCGGGCGCCGCGCCCATTGCGGCCGGATGCGGCAGGCCACACGCAGCGCCACGCTCCACCAGGGTTGCAGACTCAGCACGAGCACATCGTGGGCGCGTGCCTGCGCATGCAACTGCTGCAGATCGATGCCGTGCAGCGCACAGGCTGCGTGGCAGCGGCCCTGCGCCCACACGGCCAGCGGCCAGGCCGCGGCTGCGGGGCCATGGAAGTGCTGGAACTGGTGGCGCGCATAGGCCGTGAGCTCGGCCCGGCTGGCCAGCGGCAGGTCAGCGTTCACCAGCGCCCAGGAATGCGCCAGCGAACCCGCCACCACCAGGTGCACTGCGGCACCCGGGTGCGCTGCGCACCACTGGGGCCAGGGCTCGGCGGGCCGCGTGGCTGCAGCACCCGGAGCGCAATGGCCCGCAGCCGCCGCGCACAGCAGCATGGCATGCGCTGCATGGCGCCGCGGCCCTGCATAGGCCAGGCGGCGCCAAGGCAGGGCTGCGCCCGGCAGTGCTTCAAGCCACCGTGACACGGTCCAGCTCTTCAGGGGTGCTAAGTCCGCGCGCCACCAGCGCCAGCGCTGCGGCGCGCAGCGGCAGCATGCCGGCGTCGACGGCAGCCTGGCGCACCTGGCCCAGCGGCGCCCGCTGCACGATGAGGTCGCGCAGCGCGTCGTCCAGGATCATCAGCTCGGCCACTGCACGGCGGCCCTTGTAGCCGGTTTGCCTGCAGGCCGCGCAGCCGGTGCCGCGCCGCAGCGTGCTGTGGGCCGGCAGGCCCCGGGCGGCCAGCTGTTCAGGCCGCAAGGAAACGGGCTCGCTGCAGACGGCGCAGTTGACGCGCATCAGGCGTTGCGCCAGCACGGCGTTCAGGGCCGACACCAGGTTGTAGGCGTCCAGTCCCATGTGCAGAAAACGCCCCAGCACGTCGAGTGCACTGTTGGCGTGCACGGTGCTGAACACGAGGTGACCGGTGAGCGCCGCCTGCACCGCGATCTGCGCCGTTTCCGCGTCGCGGATCTCGCCCACCATGACCCGGTCGGGGTCGTGGCGCAGCACCGAGCGCAGGCCGCGCGCGAATGTCAAGCCCTTCTTGTCGTTCACCGGAATCTGCACCACGCGCGGCAGTTGGTACTCAACCGGGTCCTCGATGGTGATGATTTTTTCGCGGCCGGTGTTCACCTCGGCGATCGCCGCGTACAGCGTGGTGGTCTTGCCACTGCCGGTGGGGCCGGTGACCAGCAGCATGCCGTGCGGAGCGCTGGCCAGGCGCCGCAAGCTGCCGATCATCGCGGCCTCGAAACCCAGCGCAGCCAGGCTGAGCTGGCCCTGCGCACGTTCAACCTGCGCCCGGTCCAGCAGGCGCACCACGGCGTCTTCGCCAAACACGGTGGGCATGACGGACAGGCGGAAGTCGATCTCGCGGCCGGCCATGCGTAGCTGGAAGCGGCCGTCTTGCGGCAGGCGGCGCTCGCCGATGTCCAGCGCCGCCATCACCTTCAGCCTCGACACCACCTGTTCGGACAGTGTGGCGCCGTCGACGGTGCGCAGGTCCTGCATCACGCCGTCGAGCCGGCAGCGGATGTTCAAGCCCTCTGCGGTGCACTCGAAGTGCAAATCGCTGGCGCCGTCTTGCAAGGCATCGTGCAGCGTGGCGTCGATCAGCCGCACCACCGGGCTGGCTTGCTCGGCCAGGCGGCGCGCCGACAACTCTTCGCTGGCGCCGCGCGCAGCCGCGCCCTGCGCCTGCGCGCCGATGGTGTCGAGCGCGCGAAAGGCCTGCTCGGCATGGCGCAGCAGCGCGTCCAGCGTTGCGCCACTGCAGCTGCGGCTGCGCACCGGGGCGGCGCAAGTGCTTTCCAGACGCTCGAGCAACATCGACGGCAGTGCGGTGTCAACCAGCGCCCAGATGCCGCCCACCGCATCGCGCGCCAACAGCACGCGCCAGCGTTGGGCATCGGCCACCGGCCAGGCCTCGACGGCCAGGGTGAAGGGGCGCACCTCGCGCGGCAGCAACTGCTGCAACAGCGCCTGCACGCCGCCGCCGGCATCAGCGGACAGCAGCGCGGCGGTCTCGGTCAACGCGTTCACTGCACCTGCTCCGCGAGCTGGAAGATGGGCAGGTACAGCATCACGATCACGGTGCCGATCAAGCCCCCCATCAGCAGCATCAAGACCGGATTGACCAGGCGCGTGACCCAGTCACTCAGCCGCGCCAGTTCTTCGTCGTAGAAGGCGGCGGCCTGGCGCAACATGGGGCCCAGTTCGCCGCTGCGTTCACCCACGCGCACCATGCGCGCCGAGACGGGCGTGGCCAGCGCCTGCTCGTCCAGCGCCGCCGACAACCGCTGGCCCTGCGCCACCGCGGTGGCCACCGCATCCACCGCCGGCTGCAGCAGCGGGCTGAGCACGCTGCGGGCTGCGCGCAGCGCCGGCACCAGCGGCACACCTGCCGTCAACAGCATGCCCAGCGTGCGGTACAGCCGCGCCAGTGCCAACAAGCGCAGCCGGGGGCCCAGCTGCGGCGCGCGCCACAGCAGTGCCGCAGCCCAGGCCCGTGGCGCGGGCAGGCGCGCCAGCAGCAGCGGCACCACCAGCAAGGCCAAGGCGCCGCCCACCGTGAGCAGCGGCTCGCGTCCGGCCCAGGCGCCCAGCTGCAACAACAGCCGCGATGCCCAGGGCATCTGCGCCTGCATGCCGTCCAGCAAGGCCGCGAAGCGCGGCACCACGTGGACCAGCAGAAACACCAGCACGGCGCCGCTGCTGACGACCAGCAACGCCGGATAGATGCAGGCTGCCCTCAGCGTGTTGCGCATGGCTTCTGCCCAGGCCAGATAGTCGGCATGTTCGCGCAGGGCTTGTTGCAGTTGGCCGCTGCCTTCAGCGGCGGAGACGATGGCCACGAAGAGGCTGTCGAACACGGCCGGCTGTGCGGCCAGCGCAGCGGAAAACGCCACGCCTTGCGCCAGCGCCAGGGCCACGCCGCTCAGCGCACGCGCAGCCTCCGCGGAATCTTCCTTTTCACTCAGCGTGGTCACCGCTTCGAGCAGCGGAACGCTGGCTGCCAACAACACCGCGAGCTCGCGGCTGAACATGCGCAGCGACAAAGATGAGCGCCGGCCCCAGATGACAATCCGTCCTGGCTCTGCACGCGCCGTCACCGACAACACCTGCTGCGGCAGCACGCCCCAGGCCGCGATGCTCCCTGCGGCAGCGGCTTCATCGGACGCCGTCAGCACGCGCGCCACCACCCGCGTGCCCGACAGATAACGCACTTGGTACTGCACGGCGTTTCAGGCTTGGCGCTCGGGCGTCGGCAAGGGCAGGCATCGCCGCCCTTCACAAGCTGGAGATCCCTTGACGTCACCAGCTGGTGACCCCCTGCTCTCAACAGCTGGTGACCTCTTGCTATCACCAGCTGGTGATGCCTTGACGTCACCAGCTGGTGACGTCGGCATCATCTGCTTGCCCCCCGGGTCGCCCATCGCGGCCCAACGACGCCAGGTCGTACTCTCCGTGCTCGCCCGGAAGCCGGTAGACGTAGTCACGCCCCCAAGGATCCTTGGGCACCGCTTTGGCCAGATACGGGCCCGCCCAGCGCGGCTCGTCCACGGGCCGACTCGCCAACGCCGCGAGACCGGCTTCCTGGGGCGGGTAACGGCCGGCATCCAGCCTGTACTGGTCGAGCGCGTTCTGCAGCGTCACCAGCTGCGCCCGCGCCATCTTGCTTTCGGACTTGGCGATCTGCCCGAACAGTTTGGGGCCCACATAAGCCACCAGGATGCCGATGATGACCATCACCACCAGCAGCTCAAGCAAGGTGAAACCCGCCGCGCTCTTGCGGTACGTGAAGCGTTGTCCGACGATCAAAAGCACACCATTCTTCCTGCTGCTGAAGGCCAACGCCGTGGGAGGCCACTCAAGACGACCGAGACTACGGGCCGCTTGTGACCGGGCAGTGAACATTGATCCGTTCGGACGCGCCCGAACGACTCAAGGGCCGTGAACCGACTGTCACAATCCAGACACGGTCATCCGCGTCACAGCGACCAGCGCAAGGCTTCAGCAGCCTGGGCGGCTGCCCGTTTCAGGGGCCTTCCAGGGTGCGGGCACCTGCCCCTTGAGCGCCGCTCTGGCTGCCACTGCGGCTGCGTGCCCATAGGCCTGAGCTTTTTCTTCGTCAAGCAGCCGCGGGCGGCCCCGGCGCCAGACAGCGCGCAGCCTGAACACTGCGCAGCGCAGGCCGAACAAGACCGACAACGCCCCTGCGACCGCGCGCGCCTGACCCCAACCCTGGTGCTCGCTCACCAGCAAGACATAGCTGCGCAAGCTGCGGTGCAAAGCCGCCGCCCCCACCCATGGTTTGCCACCCCCTTCAAAGTGAGTGACGCAGGGGCGTGGCAGATAGGCCACGCGCAACCCCAGCACGCGGGCACGCATGGCGTAGTCCACGTCTTCGCAGTACATGAAGAAGCGCTCGTCCAGACCACCCAGGCGGTCCCAGACTTCACGTCGCGTCGCCAGGCAAGCACCCGAGATCCAGTTCACGTTGCGCTGCGGTAAGGCATAGCACTCGGGACGGGTCTCGAACTTGCGAAAAACTGCGGGCGACCAGCGCCGCTTTTCAAGACCCAGCCACGACAACACCAACCGCATCGGCGTGTGCGCCAGGCCGATCGAAAATTGAAGCCGGCCGTCGCCGTAACGCAGCGCGCACCCTGCCGCTCCCACATCGTGGCCGAGCGCCGCGTCCACCAGCTCGTCCAACGGTTCATTGACGAAGGTGTCGTTGTTCAGCAGCAGCAAGACAGTGCCCCTGGCGTATTGCGCCGCGATGTTGTTGCCCCCTGCAAAGCCGGTGTTGACCGACTGCAGCAAGGCCTTGATGCCTGTGCAACCCAGCAAGTACGCTGCACTGCCATCGCTGGACGCGTTGTCCAGCACGATGACCTCAGCGCGGTATCGCACGAACGCGGTCTG
This sequence comes from Burkholderiales bacterium, assembly GCA_038328935.1. Taxonomy (GTDB): domain Bacteria; phylum Pseudomonadota; class Gammaproteobacteria; order Burkholderiales; family Burkholderiaceae_C; genus Rubrivivax. The sequence goes on along the minus strand of JBBQMM010000025.1, from coordinate 7,181 downwards.
CAGCGAGGCCAGCAACCCAGGCAGGAAACTTGAACCGTTGTAGTTGACGACCAGCACCGAGACCGTCACCGCCTCGGCCGGTGCAGGGGGCTGCAGGGGCATCGCGCAAGACTACCGGGGCTGCTTGACGCAACGGTGACTGACCCTTGCCATCAACAAGTGCCAGGCAATGGCCCCACTGGTGGTCCGTTTGGCGCAACGGGCGCTGGATCGCGTTAGTCCGTTTGGATCATTTTCGCTGCGGCGCCGACTCCGGTGTGGTGCCGCGCGCCCTGGTGAAAAACGTCGGCGCTGCTATCCAGCTCAAGCAGCGGAGATGACGCCGAACTGTCACACCATCTGCCTAGACTGATCGCAACACTTCAATTCAAGGCCAAAGAGGCCGACACGGAACAGCGCTGGGCTTCGCGCCACGGGCCCATGCCCTGCAGCCGCAAACCATTCCACGTTCAACGACGCGGGGCCTTCCATGCCTGTGTTCGAACGGGGTGTCGAACAACCCTGCGGCTTCACACCGATGTTGACCAATCCTCCGCGGCGCAATCAGCTTCAGCATCCGCTCGTCACGCGCGGTCTGCTGCTGATGGCCCTTTTCACCGTTGCAGCCTGCACCCCTTCCACGGGCAGCGATTCTTCGCAGGTCGCGGCTCGCGTGAACAAGAGTGACGTGTCGGTGCACCAGATCAACCAGGTCCTGAAACGTCAGCCGAACCTGCAATCCGCGCAGGCCGAGGAAGCGGGGCGACAGGTGCTGGAGCGGCTGATCGACCAGGAACTGGCGGTGCAACAGGCGCTGGACGCCAAGCTCGACCGCGAGCCCGAAGTCATGCAGAACCTGGCCGCCGCCCGACGCGAGATACTGGCCCGGGCGCACGCCAGCAAGGTGGCGGCAACGGCGGCGCAACCGACGGATGCCGACATTCAAAACTATTACAGCGCCCGCCCAGCCCTCTTCTCGCAACGGCGTGTCTACGCCCTGCAAGAACTGGCCGTCCAGGCCAACCCGGATCAACTTGAAGCACTGCGTGGCCGCGTGGCGCAGGCCCGCCGGATGGCCGACGTGACGGACTTCCTGCGTGAGCAGAAGTTGGGCGTGCGCGCCAGCCAGAACACGCAGCCGGCGGAGAACCTGCCGGCTGCACTGCTGGATCGGCTGAGCACCATGAAAGACGGTCAGGCCTTGTTGCTGCCGGCCCCCGGAGGCGCGCGCATCATCGCGATACTGGCTTCGCAGAGCGCGCCCGTCGAGCTCAAGACCGTGCGCGAATCCATCGAGCAGGCCTTGATGTCGGAGCGCCGCCGACAGACGGTACAAACCGATTTGGAAGCCAGTCGGAAGTCCGCGCAAATTACTTATCTGGGCAAGTTCGGCGCGCCTGCATCCGAAGCGAGATCGACGACGCCCGCCTCTGCTGCGCCTTTTGACGCGCCTGTCACCGCGCCTGTTACTGCGCCTGTCACTGCGCCTGTCACCGCGCCTGCTGCGGCAGCCACCGGCACGACACCGTCGGCTGCTGCCACGGCAGCCGCACCACAGCCGAAGGCTGCGGCAGGAGAGGCCACCCGGACTGCAAAAGAGAGCGCAGATGCGGCAGTTCTGCAAAAGGGCTTGGCGGGCCTGAAATGACTGCCGGCACCCGCTGCGCAGCGCATTGGCAAACAGGCCCATGACGTCGACGCAGTTCCTGCGCATCCTGCGCGCGCGCTGGTTGCTCGCCGTGAGCCTGCTGGTGTTGGCGTTGGGTGTGGCAACAGCGCTGTCGCTGTGGCTGCCCAAGCAGTACACCGCGCGCGCATCGGTGGTCATCGATGTGAAGACTTCGGACCCGATCGCGGGCGCGATTTCGGCCTCCGTGCTGGCACCCAGCTACATGGCCACGCAGGTCGACATCATGGAAAGCGAACGCGTTGCTTTGCGCGTGGTCCGCTCACTGAAGATGGCCGAGAGCCCGGACATGCGCAGCCAGTGGCAGCGTGACACCGCAGCCCAAGGCAACTTCGAGAGCTGGCTGGCGCAATTGCTGCTGCGCAAGCTGGAAGTCAAGCCGGCGCGCGAATCCAATGTCATCGAGGTGCACTTCACTTCGGTTGAGCCGCGCTTCGCGGCCACCATCGCGAACGCTTTTGTACAGGCCTATCTCGACACCGTGCTGGACCTGCGGGTTGATCCAGCGCGGCGATACGCAGCCTTCTTCGACGAACGAGCGAAGCAACTGCGCGAAGACATGGAGAAGGCGCAGACGCGCCTGTCGACGTTCCAGAACACGCACGGCATCCTGGCCGCGGACGAAAGGCTGGACGTAGAGACGGTGCGCATGAACGAGCTGTCATCCCAGCTCATCGGCCTGCAAACCGCCAGTGCCGACGGCCGCAGCCGCCAGGTCGCCGCATACACCTCTGCCGACACCTTGCAGGACGTGATTGCGAACCCGGTGGTGGCCGGTCTGCGCGCCGACCTGGTGCGCCAGGAGACCCGGCTGCAGGAACTGGGCTCTCGCCTGGGCGACAGCCATCCCAGTGTGGTCGAACTGGGCACCAACATCGGCACCCTGCGCAGCAAGCTCGAGCAGGAAACACGGCGACTGTCGGCAAGCGTCACTGTGAACAGCATCATCTCGGAGTCGCGTGAGAGCCAGGTGCGCAACAGCCTGGAAGCCCAGCGCAGCAAATTGATGCTGATGAAGCGCGAACGCGACCAGTTGGGCGCACTGCAGCGCGACACTGAATTGGCGCAGAAGGCTTACGAAGGCGTGGTGGCGCGGCAGACCCAAACTTTGCTGGAAAGCCAGACCACGCAGACGAATGCGAGCGTGCTGCTCTTGGCCACCGAGCCGTCACGAGCGAGTTCTCCGCTGTTGGTCCTGAACCTGATGATCGGTGCGCTGGCCGGCGCTCTGCTGGCAGTGGCTGCTGTGCTGATGCGCGAAGCGGCCGACCGCCGCGTGCGCTCAGTCGAGGACGTGCTGCGCGAACTGCGCCTGCCGGTGCTCGGCACCTTGTTGAAGTTCAAGCAGAGGAGCGGCGCAAAAAGCAAGCTTGAAGGCAAGCTTGAAGGCAAGCTCGACGGCAAGGACACGGTCGATGAAGGCTCCGCGAAGGCCACCACCGACTCCTGGAGCACTGATGGCAAAGCCGCCTTCAGCGCAGCCGTCCGCAGCAGCGCCAACACCACGGCTCAGGGGGGCGCGGCACCAGCCGGTCCGCAGGGCGTCACGGTTTCTTTGGCCGCAAGTCCCAGCCCGGGGCATGACGCACCGCTCGGCGACATCCTGTCGCACGCCGGCAAGCTCAATGCCGATGAGGTTGAGCGCATCCTGGCGCATCAACGGGGTTATCAGATGCGTTTCGGCGAGGCCGCCGTGGCCTTGGGGCTGGTGCAGCAAGACGACGTGGCGCAGGCGCTTTCGCACCAGTTCCGCTACCCGTATGCGCCTGCGCAGTCGGCGGGGCAGCACCCAGAACTGTTGATGGCGCGCGAGCCGTTTTCGCCGCACGCCGAGGTCTTCCGGTCGGTGCGGGCGCAGCTCAAAATCCGCCTGGGCCGGGACGCCGGCGCGCGTCGCGCATTGGCCGTCATCAGCCCGCGCTGCGGCGACGGCAAGAGCTTCTTTGCCGCCAATTTGGCACTGGCTTTCAGTCAAAGCGGCGGCCGCACGCTGCTGATCGATGCCAATTTGCGCTCACCGCGTCAACACCAACTGTTCGGGCTTGGCAACGAAACCGGCCTGTCCAACATGCTGTCGGGACGCACCGAAACCTTGGTCGTCGAGCCGGTTGCGGGCTGGCCCAACCTGTTCGTGCTTCCCGTGGGCGCCACGCCGCCGAACCCGCTGGAATTGCTGGAGAGCGCCGGCTTTGCCCACGTGCTGGAGCAGGTACTGACGCGCTTCGATCATGTAGTGGTCGACACCACCGCCTGGCAATACGGCATGGACGCAGCAGTGGTGGCGGCCGCCTGCGGCACCGCGGTGGTGGTGCTGCCGCGCCAGCGCAGCCGCCTGGCCCAGGCGCAGGACCTGCTGGCAGCGGCCCACGACGGCGGCGCGCTGGTGCAGGGCGTCGTACTGAACGAGGGGAGCTGAGATGTCGCAGGTCACGCTGGCGGCGCCGGGCCATGCTGCATGGTGGCGGTCTCTGGCTTTGGGATGGTGGTGCATGGGCGCTGGCGTGGCAGCCATGGCGGCGTCGACAGTGCTGCACCTCGCGCAGCGCATCTGGGCGCACGAGGAACAAAGCTATGGCGCCATCATCCTGGCAGTGTGCTTGTGGCTGATCTGGCAAAAGCGTGAGGCTTTGGCCGCCGCGCCCAGCCGCCCCGCACCGCTGGCGGCCGCGCTGTGCTGCCTGCTGGCGGTGACAGCCTATGTGCTGGGCCGATCACAAGACACCATCACACTCGAAGCCTTGGGGCCCATCGGAGCTGGCGTGAGCTGGGTGCTGCTGATTGGCGGCTGGCCGGCACTGCGCGTGCTGGCGGTGCCCGTGGTGTGTTTGCTGTTCGTGGTGCCGTTGCCGGGGGTGCTGGTGCAGGCTTTGACGGTTCCGCTCAAGCTGGCGGTGTCGTGGATGGCCGAACAAGGCTTGTACGCAGCCGGCTATCCGATTGCGCGCACGGGTGTGATCCTGGCCATTGACCAGTACCAGCTGCTGGTGGCCGATGCCTGCGCGGGTCTGAGCTCGATGTTCACGCTGGAAGCGATGGGTCTGCTGTACCTGGACCGGCGCGGCTATACATCGCACCTTCGCAACGGCCTGTTGGCGGTGTTGCTGATTCCCATTGCCTTGATCTCCAACGTGATACGCGTGGTGATCCTGGTGCTCGTCACCTACTACCTTGGCGACGCGGTGGGACAGGGCTTCGTGCATGGCGCCGCAGGCATCGTGCTTTTCGTCGTGGCCATGCTTTTGATGCTGGGCGTCGACGCACTGCTGGGGCGCTGGCTTCCTGGTGCGAGGTCCGGACGATGAACAGGCCGAGCCGCCTGGAATCCGGGACCGCAGCAGCGCCCAAGGCGCGGCTTGCGTCCACTTCGGTATCCAACACGATGGCGGCCGTGCTGAGCCTGGGCCTGATGCTGAGCCTGCCGGCAGCCTGGTGGCTGGAGCCGACACGCAGCACGGCCAGCCTGAGCGGGCCGATCGCGCTGGACCAGCAGGTGCCGGCGCGGTTTGCACAGTGGCGTGAAGACCCTTCGCTTCGGCCGATCTTGCCCGACCCGCAGCTGCAGGCCACTTTGGCCAGCGCTTACTCGCAGGTGCTGGCACGTACCTACATCAATGATCTGGGCCAGCGGGTGATGCTCAGCATCGCTTACGGCAACGACCAGAACTCGGAAGCATCTGCCGTGCACCGGCCCGAGTTCTGCTACCGCAGCCAGGGCTTCTCGGTGCAAGGCCTGGGCCAACACGCCCTGGTACTGCCCACTCACACCATCAACACAGAGCACCTGGTGGCCCGCATCGGATCGCGGGTGGAGCCGATCCTGTACTGGATCACGCTCGATCAGGAAGCCACGCTACCGGGCCTGGGCCGCAAGCTGCAGCAGTTCAGATACGGGCTGCGCGGCTTGATTGCGGACGGCATGGTGGTGCGCGTATCCGCCTTCGGCCCGCCCGATGCGCAAAACTATGCCTTGCTGCAGACCTTTGCGCAGCAGATGTTCGAGGCCACTGCACCTGAGGTGCGGTCGCGCTATTTCGGCGGTGGACTTGCGCCCTGAAAAGCCCGCTTCAGCCACCGGCAGGCTGATTCGCCCCGCGCTGCCGCCTGCGCAGCGCAGCGCGCTCAAAGGCGCAGCCGTCAGCAGTGGGCTGCTCTTGAGTGAGAACGTGGTACGCCTGGCCAGTACCGCGTTGATCTCGTTCTGGACCGCACGCGCGCTGGGGCCCGCCGACTTCGGCACGCTGATGTTCGCTTCTGCGTTGACGGCCATTCTGTTTTCGCTGTCCACGCTGGGTCTTGAAGTGCCATCGGTGCTGCGCTTGGCCCGTGACAAGCCACCGCGCGACCTGCTGGGCACGGTGCTGCGCTTGCGCCTGTGTGCTGCGGTACTGGCGTGCGTGGCCGCCGTCACCGCTGCGATGCTGGTCCGGCCCGAACACATGCAATCCCAAGCCCTGACGCTGATCGTGGCGCTGTCGCTGATCGGCTACGCGCCCACGGTGTTCGACTATGCCTTCAAGGCCCAGGTGCGGGCAGGACCACCGGCACTGGCACGCGCCTTGACCACCTTGCTGTCCAGCGGCACCAAAGCGGCTGTCTTGTGGCACGGGGGCGGCCTGGTTGAAATGGCCTGGACGGTGGTGTTCGAGGCTTGCCTGGCGTCGTTGCTCCTGGGCCTGGCGTGGCGCCGCTGCGGCGCGTCACCAGGCCAGGGCAGCCGCGTTGCGTCGATGGGATTTGATCGCGCCCTTGCGGCGCGCTTGTTGCAGCAAGGCCTGCCGTTGCTGGCTGCCGGGCTGGCCACCGCGCTGCACTTGAAGGCCGACGTGGTCATGCTGGGTCGCTGGGCAGAGGCCAGCGCCGCAGGGCAGTACGCATTGGCTCAGAAGCTGTCGGAGATCCTGTTTGTGGTGCCTGTCGTGGTGGTGGATTCGCTGTACCCGCTGCTTGCGCGGCGGCAGCAGGAACAGCCTGGGCCACGTGGCCATCAACCCGAGGCCTTTTCACAGCAGATGTTCGATCTCGCACTGCTCAGCGGCGCACTCACGGCGCTGGCCGTCTGGATGCTGGCGCCGGTATTGATTGGCTGGTCCTTCGGTAAGGCCTACGAAGGCAGTGTCCTGTTGTGGCAGTTGCTCGCACTGACCGTACCGGCCGTGGCACTCGACGCGGCCCGTCAGCGCTGGCTGGTGTGGCAGCAGCAGTCGCACAAGGCCTGGCAATTGGCCGGCGCTGGCGCGGCACTGAGCCTGGCCTTGAATCTGCTGTTGATCCCGCAGTTCGGAGTGCAGGGCGCAGCGCTGGCCGCCATCGCCAGCTGGTGGACCAGCGCTCTGCTGCTGCCGTGGTTGATGCCGGGCCTGCGGCCGTTGGCTGCCATGCAATGCCGTGCGCTGTGGCCCTTTGGCCGGCTGCGGCGTGGAGCTGTGGCGTGACAGCCGGACCTCGGTCTGCGCAGGGTCTGACCATCCTGTTCATCCATCAGGCGGCCGACCTGTATGGCAGCGACCGCATGCTG
>JBBQMM010000024.1:0-19019 GCA_038328935.1 Burkholderiales bacterium | reverse complement strand
CGGCCTCCGTCAGACCCAGGTGCAGTGCATAGTCGCAGCGGCGGGCCAGCGCGCGGTAGACCGAAATCAGGTCCTGCACACCGCTGACCTTGCAGCTGATGATGATCTGTTCAGGCCTCATGCCCAGTTCACGCGCCACTTCGGCCGAGCCCAGCGCCGATTGCACCAGCGCCTGGTACATCACCTGCTTGGCGTCCACCGGCTGGGAACGCGCCGCGTTTTCGTCCATCAGCTGCGCCAGCAGTTCCTGGTCGAGGCTGCCCCAGTTGACGCCGATGCGCAGCACTTTGTCGTGCTGCACCGCGGCTTCCACCATCTGCGCAAACTGGCGGTCCCGCTTGTCGCCCTTGCCCACGTTGCCAGGGTTGATGCGGTACTTGCTCAACGCTTTCGCCATCGCGGGATAGTCGGTGAGCAAGCGGTGGCCGTTGAAATGGAAGTCACCGACCAACGGCACCACGATGCCCATGCGGTCGAGCTGGTCGCGGATGTGCGGCACGGCCTCGGCGGCTTCAGGTGTGTTGACGGTGATGCGCACCATTTCGCACCCGGCCTGCGCCAGTTCCTTGACCTGGATCGCGGTGCCGATGGCATCGACCGTGTCGGTATTGGTCATCGCCTGCACGCGCACAGGCGCATCACCGCCCACCGTGACGACATGGTCACCCCAGCTCACCCGGGCCTGCAATGAACGCCGCGGCGCGGGCTTGGCGGCTTCGATCCAGTCTTCTGCAAGAGCTTTGTTCATGGTCGTTTCGTGATGGGAGGGGGCAGTGGGCACTGGCGCGGCGATCACTGCAGCTCGAACCGCGCCACATTCTCGCGTGAACGGGATATCACATCGATGGGCCGCCCCATGAACACCAGTTGCGTGGCCGCCGCGTTGCCGATCAACACCCGCATCGGCAACGGCCCGTCCAGCCCCACGCTGCGCCCGGGCTGCACGGTCTCGCCCAACAGCAGCTGCCCTTTGGCGTCCCGCACCTCGATCCACGACGCAACGGTGGTGGAGACGACCAAGGCTCCGCTGACTGCAGGCGCGGTGCCCGAGCCGGGCGGCGGCGCAGAAAACACCGTCTCTGCGCTGGCCGCGCGGTTGCGGTCGGCAGTCAGTGACGAGGCCATCATCGGCATCCCGCCGGTTGATGCCACGTCTGCGGAAGATGACTGGCTAGCCGCTGCGCCCGGCCCCGGCGCCGCTGACGCGGGCGGAGGTGCGGAAGCCGCTGGTTCGACCAACAGCGGCGCGCTGGCCACCGCCGGGCGACCCGGCTCGAGGGAAACGGTGGAACCCAGGCCCAACCAGGCCGAGGGCAACAAGTACAACGCGACAGCAGCCAGCAGCAGCAGCGCGGCGCCCCAGAACAGCGGACCCAGATTCCTTGCGGGCCCCTGTTCGGCGCGCCCTCCGCGATCGCGATAGGGCGTGCTGCGGATGCGCGAGGCCGGTTCGAGCGCCACCGTACCGCTGGCTGGCAACAAGGCCAGTACCCGCTGAGGGTCGATCTTCAGGTAGCGACAGATGGTCTGTGCCAGCGCACGCGCGAAGGTTGTGTCGGGCAGTTCGTGCAGACGGTCGCTTTCCAGCGCCTCCACCATGCGCGGCGTCACCTTGATGGCCGTGGCCAGGGCGGCGATGTGCAGGCCCTGTGCCTCTCGGGCGGCGCGCAACACAGCGCCCGCGGTCATCAGGGCAGGCCCATTTGCTGGCTCGCCGGCAACAGAATCACCGGGCTCAATCATCGAAGGTGCCCCGTTCGTAACGCTGGGTTTCGGGCGCTTGAGGGAAGCGCTGGCGAAGCTGCGCGCCGATTTCCTGCACGGCATCGGCATTGCCCAGGCGCTTTTCGATGCGCGCGGCCAACCACAGGCTTTGCGCCGACACCTGTTCGACCACGCCATTGACCCGGCGCACCAGGAAACGTGCCCGCTCCAGTTCGCCCCGCTGCAGCAGCACTTCACTGAGATTGAAAGCCGTCACCGGGTTGGCCGGGTCGAGCTCGTAGGACCGCGTCAGGCTGCGCTCGGCCTGCGGCATGCGCCCCGCACGTGCCTGGCACACGCCAAGCGCAAGCAGCGTGCGCACCGAGTCGCGGTACTGCGGCAGCGCCAGGGCGGCTTCGAACTGGGCTTCGCTCTCGGCGAAGCGGCGTTGCTGGCATAGGAACCAGGCACGGTTGTGCAGGGCACCCCCGTCACCCGGCGCCAGCTGAATGGCACGCCGGAAGCTCTGGTCGGCAGCCGCCGCGTCGCCCATGCTGGCCAGGATCAAGGCTCGCAGACCATGCGCCTCGGCCAGATCGGGCCGGGCCTCGAGTGCCTGGCGCACTTCATCGAGCGCGGTGTCGAGTTGCCCGCGACCCAGGTACAGGCCGGCGAGTTCCATGCGCACTTGCGCACGCCGCTGCGGATCGCCGGCATCGTTGGCCGTGCTGCGCACTTCCCGGTTGCCGCTCGGAGCCGTGCTGCGGGCGCAACCCGCCAATGAAAACACCAGCACCGCCAACAGCAGGCAGGGCAGCAGGCGCGCGTGCCGCAGGGTTCGCGCCATGGTTTGCGTCATGGATTGAGGCAGCGACTGCGGCAGCGGCATCAGAACGGTCTGCGGCCCCATCATCGAGCCACCCCGGCATCGGTGGCCGCCGCCACCACGGCGATCGGCACCCTGCGCATGGCCATTCGCTCGCGGGCGTTGGTACGGTCCTGCACCTCGCCCGCCAGCTGGCCACAAGCCGCGTCGATGTCGTCACCGCGCGTCTTGCGCACGGTAGTGACGATGCCGGCCTCTTGCAGCACGGCTGCAAAGGCTTGTACCCGTTCGGCTGAAGAGCGCCGCAAGCCCGAGGCTGGAAAAGGGTTGAAGGGAATCAGGTTGACCTTGCACGACAGGCCCTGCCCTGCCCCAGGCCGCGCGAAACCTGCGGGGCGCACCAGTTGCACCAGCGCCCGCGCCTGCGCCTCTGAGTCATTGACGCCGTCCAGCATGCAGTACTCCAGCGTGATGAAGTCGCGTGGCGCTGCCTGCAGGTAGTGGCGGCAGGCCGCCAGCAACTCTGCGATCGGGTACTTGCGGTTCAGCGGCACGAGCCCATCGCGCAATGCATCGTCGCTCGCGTGCAGCGACACGGCCAGCGCCACCGGGCAGTCCTTTTGCAGCCGCTCGATCATCGGCACCACGCCCGAGGTCGACACCGTGACACGGCGCCGCGACAGGCCATAGCCGTGGTCATCCAACATCGTGCGCAGCGCCGGCAGCAGGGCGTCGTAGTTCTGCAGGGGTTCACCCATGCCCATCATCACCACGTTGTCGATGGCGCGCACGCCCGGCGCAAGCCCCAGGCTGGTGCGCAGCCGGTGCTCGGCAAACCAGAGCTGGAACACGATCTCACCCGTGCTCAGGTTGCGGCTGAATCCCTGATGCCCCGTGGAGCAGAAACGGCAACCCACGGCACACCCCGCCTGTGACGATACGCACAGCGTGCCACGGTCGGCCTCGGGGATGAACACCGTCTCGACGGCATTGCCCTGACCGACGTCGAAGAGCCACTTCACGGTGCCATCGGTTGATCGGTGTTCGGCCACCAAGGGCAAGCCCCGAATTTCGGCGACGCCGCCCAACTTGGAACGCAGCGAGCGCGCGAGATCGGTCATCGCTTCGAAGTCGCTGGCGCCCTTCTGGTGGATCCAGCGATAAAGCTGCACGGCGCGAAAGCGCTTCTCGCCCAGGCCCTGGCAATACAAGGCCAGCGCATCAAGATCGAGGTCGAGCAGGTTGACCAGCATGGGCGTGCTTCGGCGGGGCGGTTGGTCACGCGAAGCGGTGGATTCGATACCTGCCAGCCCACCCGCGTGGCGCGGTGCCGACGGCGCCGAACCCGGACCGTCAGCGCGAATAGACGTTCATGCCAGGGAAGAAAAACGCGATCTCCAACGCGGCCGTTTCGGGCGCGTCGGAGCCGTGCACGGCGTTGGCGTCGATGCTGTCGGCAAAGTCGGCGCGAATGGTGCCCTTGTCGGCTTTCTTGGGGTCGGTGGCGCCCATCAGCTCACGGTTTTTCGCGATTGCGCCTTCACCTTCCAACGCCTGGATCATCACCGGGCCCGAGATCATGAAGCTGACCAGGTCGTTGAAGAAGGGGCGCGCCTTGTGCACACCGTAGAACGCTTCGGCCTCGCCGCGTGACAGATGCGCCATCCTGGCAGCCACCACCTTCAGGCCAGCGGCCTCGAAGCGGGCGTAAATGTGCCCGATCACGTTCTTGGCAACGGCATCGGGCTTGATGATGGACAGCGTTCGTTCGAGGGCCATGATGAAACAGTACTCCAGGGAAAATAAGGGGTCGGATGAAACAAAGCTCTCGATTGTAGAGGCCGAGGTGTGCAGCATTCATGTCAACGGCCGGCGCGCACCGACGGCCGCTGGTCCACGGCCGCTGATCCACGGCCGCTGGTTCAACGGCTGCGGCCACCACGCGGTCCGCGGTTGCGGTTGCGCGCCGGTCCGGGGCCGCCGGCGCCAGTACCCCCGCCCCCGCCCCCGCCAGCGCCACCGCCGCCGCTGAAGCCACCGGAACTGCCCGCGGGCTTGGCGCCACCGCGGCGACCTCCCCGCCCACCACCAGCACCGCCACTCTTGCGACGGAATGCATCGGCACCGATGTAACCCACGGAGGTCTGCATCGGGTCGGGAATGTGATCCGGGTCCGGAGCCTCGCCCTTGCGTGCCGCACCTTTGCCGTTCTGCGCAAACCGCTTGTCGTAGGTCTGTTGCAGTGGGTTGGGGATGGGGCCGTCATCGGGAATGTCCCTTTGCGGCATGCGGTCACGCTGCAACGCGCGCTTGTCGAAGGTCTGCTGCAACGGATTCGGTATCGGGCCGTCCTCGGGCATCTCTTGTCGATGGCGTCGGTCGGCCTGCAAGGCACGCTTGTCGAATGTTTGCTGCAGCGGGTTGGGTATCGCACCACCTTCGCCTGCTTCACCGCGTTGGCCGCGCGGCGGCCTCTCGGCCATGGGTCCACGATCCGGCCGCGCGCTGCGGTCGGGCCTGGGGCCGCCCGTGCGATTGCCCTTGCGCCCGGCCCCAGGCGCACGCTCGGCGCTGCGCTCGGGACCGCGCTCGGGACCGCGCTCGGGACCGCGCTCGGTACTGCGCTCGGTACTGCGCTCGTGACTGCGCTCAGGACTGCGCTCAGGACTGCGCTCAGCCCGGCCCTGGCCTGACCCGCGCTCGGGTGGGCCATCGGCGATGCGCTCCGCGCCTTCGCCACGGCCGCCACGCCCGCGCCGGTTGCGGCCTCGCTTGCTGCCGCCCGCCGGTGCGCCTTGCACCTCACTCGCGGGGCGCGGGGCGGCCTCGGCCGGGCGTGGGCCGCTGGCCAGGCGGCGCAGGTTGCGCAAGTCGTGGTCGGTCAGATCAACCCACACGCCCCGCTTCAGTCCCTTGGGCAACACCACCGAGCCGTAGCGGATGCGGATCAAGCGGCTCACGGCATGGCCGACGGCCTCGAACAGGCGGCGCACCTCCCGGTTGCGGCCTTTGGTGATGACGACACGGTACCAGTGGTTGACGCCTTCGCCGCCGCCGTCGTCGATGCTCTTGAAGGCGGCCCGCTGACCATCGATCTCCACGCCTTCGAGCAGGCGCGCGTTGGCTTCGGGTTCAAGCACGCCCAGCGAGCGCACCGCGTATTCGCGTTCGACGCCGAAGCGCGGGTGCATCAACTGATTGGCCAGCTCGCCCGAGGTCGTGAACAGCAGCAGTCCCTCGGTGTTGATGTCCAGCCGCCCCACCGACTGCCACTTGCCATGTGCCAGGTGCGGCAGCCGCCTGAAGACCGTGGGCCGCTGCTGCGGGTCGTCGTGCGACACCACCTCACCCGCTGGCTTGTGGTAGGCCAGCACGCGCGGTGGCGGCGGCGCGATGCGGTAGCGCACCGGCTTGCCGTCCAGCTGAATGCGGTCGCCGAACGAAATGCGCTGGCCCGTGTGGGCCACTTCGCCGTTGACCGTGACCCGGCCCTCGCCAATCATCTGTTCGAGGTCGCGGCGTGAACCCACGCCCGATTGAGCCAGCACCTTGTGCAACTTGGGCGCGTCAGCCTCGGGCGCCAAGACGCGCTTGGCCGGCTGCAACGACCGACCCTGGCCTGCACCTTCCGCCGGGGCAACCACGGCAGCCTCGGCGTGGTCGGCAATGGGAGCGCTTGCGCCAGGCATCACCGCATCGGCGTCAGGCGCTGGGTCACCCGCCGCAGCAGCAGCAGCAGCAGCAGCAGCAGCAGCAGCGTCAGCGGCAACCGGCTCCAGGGCCGCTTCCACCACCGCCTCGCTGTCGAACTCACCCGCCAGAACCTGCGCAAAGACGGCCACGGCGTTCGGTTGCTCGGCCCGGGACTGATCGGCGCGCGGCTGGGCAGCGCGCGGCTTGGCAGGCTCGGCGGCTGCGCGTGGTTGCGCGTCCACAGCACCGACCTCGGCATCGGGCCTGACACGGTCGCCACCCCGGCGGCCGCGTCGACGGTTGCGGCTGCGTCGCGGGCCGTCTGCATCAGTCGCCGATTCGGCAGCGCCTGGGCCGCCGGGCTCAATCGCAGGAGCTGCGGCGACGGCTTCCGTCATCGTTGCCGCAGGCCGTGATTCAGCAGCTCCCGATGTCGGCCCGTTGGTGGCAAGTGCAGAACCGTCGGTGGCAAATGCCGGTCCAGCGGCCATGCGCGGTTGGTCAGCCGGCCGCTCGCGGCGCCGGGCTGGCGGCTTGGGCGCTTGCACTGACGCTGCGGACCCGACCGTCGATGCAACGGCCTCGACCACCAGCGCTGCACCAGGCGCCGGATCAGATGTTGGACCAGACGCCGCATCAGGAGCCAGGTTCGGCGTCATGTTCGGCGCCAAGTTCGGCGCCACAGCAGCGCCAAAAACTTCATCAGCCGTCGGCGCCCGCGCAGCGGCGCGCTTGCGCGGCTTGGCCGTCAAGGCTTCGACGGCTGGCCGTGCGCTTGCGCCGGGCTGGTCGGCAGCCCCATCGGCTGCTGCTGCGCCCTCAGCCGCTGCTTTTCGGGGCGCGCGCTTGCGCTTGGGCGTGCCACCTGGTGCGTCGCCATCGGGCGCCACCGGGTTGTCGGCGGCCATCACCGGGGGCACAGGGGTGTCGTCAGATGCGTTCATGTGCGGGTGTCCATGGCTGGATCAGAAGTGTCTTCAAAAGGATGGGGCTGGTCTGTGGTGGTGAGCGCTGATGTGCAGACAGCGGCAGCGGTGGCGGCAAGCGGTTCTGGCGGGGGTGCGGCTGGGGCAACAGGCTGCCCCGGCGCCGCTTCGCTGAGCGGGTAGGCCTCCTCGGCGTCAGCCGTCTGTGGTGATGTCGTTCGGGCCGCGGACGCGGCCGGCTCGCCATCAGCAAGCGGGCCGGGCTCCACGTCGAGGCCCAGACTGCCTTGGGCGTCGTCGGGCAGCAGCGGCGGCTCGTTCAGCACCGACAGCGCTGCCGCTGCCCTGGCCGCGTCATCGGCGCCACCGTCTATGGCGGGCAGCTGGTCCAGACTGGCCAGGCCCAGGTCGTCCAGGAATTGCCTGGTGGTGGCGTACAGGGCTGGCCGACCGGGCGCTTCGCGGTAGCCGATGGCATCGATCCAGCCTCTGTCCTCGAGCTGCTTGACGATCTGGCTGCTGACCGTGACGCCGCGGATGTCTTCGATATCGCCACGCGTGACCGGTTGCCGGTAGGCCACGATGGCCAGGGTTTCCATGGCCGCGCGAGAGTACTTCGGTGGTTTTTCCGGGTGCAGTCGATCAAGAAAGACACGCATTTCAGGCCGGCTTTGAAAACGCCAGCCGCTGGCCAGCGCCACCAGCTCGACGCCGCGGTGAGCCCAGTCGTCGACCAGGTCGTCGAGCATCCGCCGCAACGTGTCGACGCCGACTTCGCCGTCAAAAAGCCCCCGCATCTCGTTCACGGGCATGGGCTCATTGGCACAGATCAGCGCCGTTTCGAGGACTCGTTTGGCCTCTTCAGTATTCATGACTGGTGGGGTGGTGCAATCGCTGCTATGCAACGGCGACAGGCTTCATCCGAAAGTGCGGCCTTGAAGGCCACGCGGATCGAGCTAAGGGGCCTCGCCAGGCTTTCGAGCCTTCATCTTGCGAGGTCTGTGTCGGTCGGCAGCTGTGCCACGACCGGCTGGGTGATCAAGTGGACGCGGCACCCGGGGTGCTCGTCATGCCCACGACTGACTGATTGTAGCCGGTACTGGCCATGCCGCTGCGCAATGCCGCTGCGCAATGCCGCTGCGCAGCGTGAACCCCAAACAGCAATGCCCCATTCGTCGCGGACAGAGGTGTCCCGGACGGCTCAAGACAGCGCGCCGGCCACCAGCGCCCAGGCGGCAGCAAAGTCGGCAGGCGCTTCGGCGCGGAAATGGAGCGCATGGCCGGTGACGGGGTGGTTCAGGCCCAGCTCGGTGGCGTGCAGCGCCTGACGCAACATGCCCAGCGCCGGCTTGCCCCCGTACAGGGCATCGGCCACCAGGGGATGGCCCAGACTCATCAGATGCACGCGAATCTGGTGCGTGCGCCCGGTGTGCAGTGTGCAACCCAGCGCACTGATGCCGCCTTGCGTGGCAAGACACTGCACGTCGGTGCGGGCTGCCCGGCCACCGGCGCCGACGGACACCACGGCCATGCGCACCCGCACGCGGGCGTCACGCCCGATGGGAGCTTCCACAGTGAACTGGTCTTGCAGCGGTGCGCCATGCACCAACGCCAGGTAGCGACGCTTGACCTCGCGCGCTGCCACGGCGCGAGAAAGCGCTGTCACGGCGGGCAGCGACTTGCCCACCATCATGACGCCCGAAGTGTCCTTGTCCAGCCGATGCACGATGCCTGCACGTGGCAGCGCGGCCGCCAAAGGGTGGTGCGCCAACAGGCCGTTGAGCAAGGTGCCCGACCAGTTGCCGGGGGCCGGATGCACGACCAGCCCGGCCGGCTTGTCCAGCACCAGCAGGTGCTCGTCTTCGAACAACACCGACAACGGCATCGCCTGCGGCGTGAAGGCGCGGCTTTCTTCGGTGGGCACCAGTTCGATGACCACACGCTGCCCGGCGTACACGCGGCGCGACGCCAGGCGAGCCACCACCCCATCGACCCAGACATGCCCTCTGCCCAGCAGCCCTTGCAGATGGTTGCGCGAAAACTCGGGGGCGATGCTCACCAGAACCCTGTCGATGCGTTGCCCATGCAGGCCGGCGCCGACCTGCAGCGCGCGCTGTTCGGCCGCGCCGCCGCCCTCTTCCACGGCGCCTGCTTCGAGCTCGCTCTCATCGCTGGCCACACGCTCTTGCGCAACGTCCATGGGCAACAGCCCCTCTCTATAATCGCGCGCTTCTGGACCGACTGGCAACATCCGCAATGACCAATTCTCTGGTGTCTGGCGTAAGCACGGGTGAGCGCACGGGGGTGCGCACGGGCGAGTGCATGGGTGAGCGCACGGGGGTGCGCACGGGAAGGTGCGCGGGCACGATGCAGGTATCGCGTCAGACGCCGTGGCTCAACTCGACACTTGCCGCCAGCGCAGCACGCGGGCTTCGCAGCGTGGCCTGCCTATCGGTGCTGTGCACCATGGTGCTGCTGGGTGGATGTGCATCCGCGCCCAAGGATGAATCACCGACCGGCACCGCAGAGCGATTGTACAAAGACGCTCGCGAAGACATGGACGCAGGCAGCTTCGAGCGCGCCATCAAATCGCTGGAACGTGTGGAAGGCCTGGCCGCGGGTTCGGTGATGGCACAGCAGGCCGTGCTGGACATGGCCTACCTGCACTGGAAGACCGACGACCGCGTGCAGGCGCTGTCGACCATCGAGCGCTTCATCAAGCTCAACCCCTCCAGCCCGGCGCTGGACTACGCGCTGTATCTGCGTGGCGTGATCAATTTCAACGAAAACCTGGGCTTGCTGGGCGCCATTGCAGGCCAGGACCAGTCGGAACGCGACCAACGCGCGTCGCGCGATTCGTTCCAGGCCTTCAAACAGCTGCTGGAGCAGTTTCCGAACTCCAAGTACGCGCCCGACGCCCGGCTGCGCATGAACTACATCGTCAATTCGCTGGCCTCTTACGAGGTCCACGTGGCCCGCTACTATTTCAGGCGCGGCGCCTATGTGGCAGCGGCGGCACGGGCCCAGCAGGCGGTGGTCGACTTCCAGCGCGCACCCGCGCTGGAAGAAGCGCTGCACATCATGATGCAGAGCTATGCCAAGCTGAAGCTGCCAGAGCTGCAGGCCGGCGCCGAAAAGGTATTGCGGCTGAACTACCCGAACAGCAGTTTCCTGGGCGGCGCAGTGGCTTCTGGCGCCAAGCCCTGGTGGCGTTTCTGGCAGTGAAGGCGGAAGCGCTTTCACACAGACCCTTCCCACCCGAAGACCTTCTTCACCCGCGGGCAACTTGATCGGCTGCGCCCGGCGTGCAGGCGTTGAGCGCCCGGTGGCCGTCAAAGATGGCTGTGGGCCAGTTCGGCCAACCAGTCCATGGCCTGGCCTTCGCTCTGCAGTTGACCCATGGGCGGCAACGCCGCGAGCAGCCGGCGGCCGTAGCGCATCTGCCGCAGCCGCGGGTCGCACAACACCAGCAGGCCTCGGTCGGTCTCGGTTCTGATGAGGCGACCCGCGCCCTGCTTCAGCGACACCGCGGCTTCGGCGACGAAGTAGTCATCAAAAGGGTTGCGCCCCTGGTCGCGCAGCTGCTGCACCCTGGCCTCGACCAAGGGGTCGTTGGGCGGCGGGAAAGGCAGCTTGTCGATGATCACGCACTGCAGCGCGTCGCCAGGCATGTCGATGCCTTCCCAGAAACTTTGTGAGCCCACCAGCACGCAACCGCGCCCGTCGCCGAAGCGCTGCAACAGCGCGCGCCGCGGCGCCGTGCCCTGCACCAGCACCGTCAGCGCTTCGCGCTCCAGACCCAGCTCCTGCAGCTGGGCAGCCAGACTGTCGGCCACCTGCTGCAACGCGCGCAAGGTGGTGGTGAGCACGAAGGTGCGGCCACCCAGCGCCGTCGCGCAACGCGCGGCCAGCGCACCCACGGCAGCGGTGTGGCCGGCCGCGTTGGGCAAGGGCATCTGCTGCGGCACCCACACCCTGGCGTGATTGGGGTAATCGAAGGGGCTGCCCACGCGCAACTTCGCTGCGTCCTCGAGGCCGGTAGCCGACGTGAACCAGGTGAGTTCTTCGTCGTCACCCAGCGTTGCCGAAGTGAAGATCCAGGCCTTGGGTGACAGCAGCCGCTGCTCGGACAGCATGTCGCGAATGTCCAGCGGCGACTCCACCAGCCGCGCCTGTTGCGGCGACAGGTCGACCCAGCGCACCCGACCAGACTCCGCAGGTGCCGAGAAAATGGCGGCCAACGCGGCCAGCGCGCGCGCGCGCTGTTCGAGCTTGGCGAAGTCTGGCGCCGCATCGGTCACCACCGCCAGCGCATCGGCCGCTGCCAGCGCCTGCTGCTGCAACGCCGACAGCGCTGCAGGCAAGTCTTCAGCACATTCGTCCCAACGGCGTTTCAGCATGCCGCGCACCTCGCGGATAGGGCCAGCGCAGGCCAGACGAAGATCCCGTGCCGCCCGGTCCAGACCGCTTTGCAGCTCGGCCCAGGGCTGCAGGCCCCGCGCGTGCTGCAGGCCGAGCGCCTGCAGGTCGCGGGCCAGGTCGACGGCCTGGCCGGTGGCCAGCTGGGTGCCCAGGAACTGCACGCCAGCCTCGACGAGCTGGTGCGCCTCGTCGAAGACGGCCGCGTCCACCGTGGGCAACAGCTCGGCCACGCCGCTGTCGCGCAGGGCCATGTCGGCAAAAAACAAATGGTGATTGACGACCACCAGATCGGCAGCCATGGCGTCGCGCCGCGCTTGCATGACATGGCAGTTGCGATGCTCGGGGCACTCGGTGCCCAGGCAGTTGTCGCGCGTGGAGGTCACCAACGGAATGATCGGTGAACGTTCGTCCAGACCGTCGAGCTCGGCCATGTCACCGGTGCGCGTGGCTTGGGCCCAGGTCACGACCCTGTGCAGAGCACGCACCGCGAAGCGATCAGGCGGTTGCGAGTCACTCTGTGCCTGCTGCAGCCGCCACCGGCACAGGTAGCTGGCGCGGCCCTTCAGCAGCGCCAGCCGTGCCGGCACGCCCAGCGCATCGCGCAGGCGCGGCAGGTCGCGCAGGAACAACTGATCCTGCAAACTTTTGGTGGCGGTGCTCACCAGCGCCCGGCGGCCTGCCAGCAGCAGCGGCACCAGATAGGCAAAGGTCTTGCCGACACCGGTGCCGGCCTCGGCGACCAGGCTTTCCCGCTGCTCCAGCGCCTGCGCAATGCGCGCTGCCAGCTCGTCCTGGGCGGCGCGCGGCATGAAGCCGGGCTCGCTGGCAGCCAAGGCACCGTCCACTGCAAATGCGCGGGCAACGGCGGTTGCGAGCTCACTCACCGGTGTGCCAGCTTCGCGTCATGCGGGCTCGGGTGGGTCAAGCTGGTTCTCCAGTCGCGCGATCTGGTCGCGCAGCGCCAGACGGCGCTTTTTCAGGCGGCGCACGGACAGATCGTCTGCCGCAAGCTCGGGCGTCGCGCGGTCGAGCAAGCCGTTCAGGTCGGCGTGTTCCATGCGCAGTTCGATCAGCTGTCGCTGCGGGGAATGCAGGTTCTCGTCCACTGCTGCACAGTTGGTGGTGAAGGTCGGAGTTTATATTTCTCCACATGCCCGCACCCAACCAGACGTTCAGGTTCAGCGGCGCCACCGGCCTGCACCGCGGTGATCGTGCCTACCAACAAGACCAAGTCGACATCATCGCCCACCATCGAACCGCCGGCTGCGTACTCGGCGTGGTGGCCGATGGCATGGGCGGCAAGAGCGGTGGCCGCAAGGCCGCCGACCAGGTGCTGCTGACGGGCCGCCAGATCTTCGAGCGCTTCGTGCCGAGCGAAGACGACGGCGCAGAGTTGCTGCGCCAGTTGGTGCAGGAATCGCACCTGATGATCAAGCTGACCGCCATCACCTCGGAAGAAGAGCCCCACAGCACTGTGGCAGCCTTTCTCGTCAGCCCGAACCTGCAATGTGACGTGGTGCACGCCGGCGACTCGCGGGTCTACCACTACCGGGGTTCGGATCTCGTGCGCCGCACCACCGACCACTCGTTCGTGCAGCGCCTCATCGACGAGGGCAAGCTCACCGAAGAGACGGCACAAAATCACCCGCAGTCCAATTTGCTCACGGGCTGTCTCGGTACCCACGCCGACCCACCCGTGAGCTTGTGGCACATCGACGCGCTCGAGCTCGGCGACAGCCTGCTGGCCTGCAGCGATGGCCTGTGGCATTACTTCACGCCCAAGGAAATCGGCGCCATCCTGCATGCGCTGCCGCCGCGCGAAGCCAGCGAAATGCTGATCAGCAAGGCCCGCCAGCGTGCCCGCGGCGGCGGCGACAACCTGTCGCTGGCACTGGCGCGGGTCGATTTGCTGCGCTGACGCTGCGCTGAAAGCACCCGCCCGTCGCGGGCCGTGCTCAGGTCAATGAGGTGTCGACATCGCGGCGCGCCAGTGCCAGGAATTGCGCTGATTGCATCTCACGCAGCCGCGATACCGTGCGCGGGAATTCATGCGCCAGCGGCCCTTCCGTGTACAGCGCCTCGGGCTGCACCTGGGCAGACAGAATGAGCTTCACGCGGCGGTCGTAGAGCACGTCCACCAGCCACGTGAAACGGCGCGCTTCACTGGCCATGCGCAGGGGCATGTAGGGCACATTGCTCAGCAACACCGTGTGAAAGCGCGAGGCGATTTCAAGGTAGTCGTTCTGCGACCGGGGCCCGCCGCAGAGCGTGCGGAAGTCGAACCAGACCACGCCGCCAGCGCGGCGCAGCGAACGCAGTTCACGGTGCTCGATGTTCATCACCGGGGCCTCGTCGCGCGCTTCGGCGAGCCGGCTGAAGGCCGCTTGCATCGCAGCATCGGCCACTTCACCCAGCGGGCAGTGGTACATCTCCACCTGCTGCAGGGTCTGCTGCCGGTAGTCGGTGCCGGCATCGACGTTGATCACCTGCAGCTTCGCTTTCAACAGCTCGATGGCCGGCAGGATGCGGTCGCGGTGCAAACCGTTCGGGTACAGATCGTCGGGCCTGAAGTTGCTGGTGGTGACGATGCTGACGCGGTTGTCGAACAAGGCCTGCAACAGGCGGTGCAGGATCATGGCGACCCTGACGTCGGCGATATGGAATTCGTCGAAGCAGATCAGGCGAAAGCGCCGCGCAATGCGCTTGCCCAGTTCTTCCAGCGGGTTGACGGTGCCCTTCAGGTCCTGCAGTTCGCGGTGCACCTCGCGCATGAACTCGTGGAAGTGCAGTCGGGTCTTGCGCGTCAGCGGAACGGCCCGGAAGAAGCAGTCCATCAGAAAGCTCTTGCCGCGCCCCACGCCGCCAAACATGTACACGCCGCGCGGTATGGGCGGCCTTACCAGCAGCTTGGTGATGGCGTTGCGGCGCAGGGCCTTGTAGTCGGCCCACTCGCGCTCGCAGCGCTCCAGTGCATCCACCGCGCGCAATTGCGCGGTGTCGCTGCTGTAGCCACGCTCCACGAGCGTGGCCTGGTAGATCTCTCGAACGCCCAAACGAGGGTTGCCGTTGTCTGGCAAATCACTCAGAAGTTCAGCGTGCGCTTGTCAACCGCCAGTGCCGCTTCCTTGGTGGCTTCGCTCAAGGACGGGTGCGCATGGCAGATGCGGGCAATGTCTTCGGCGCTGGCCTTGAACTCCATCGCCACCACCGCCTCGGCAATCAGTTCACTGGCCATCGGGCCGACGATGTGCACGCCCAGTATCTCGTCACTGGAGGCGTCGGCCAGGATCTTCACCATGCCGGTGGTGTCACCCATCGCGCGTGCACGGCCATTGGCCATGAAGGGGAAGGTGCCGGCCTTGTAGGCCACGCCGCGGGCCTTCAGCTGCTTCTCGGTTTCGCCAACCCAGGCGATCTCGGGGCTGGTGTAGATGACCCACGGAATGGTGTTGAAGTTGACGTGACCATGCTGGCCGGCGATGCGCTCGGCCACCGCCACGCCTTCTTCTTCGGCCTTGTGCGCCAGCATGGGGCCGCGGACGACGTCGCCCACCGCCCAGACGCCGGGCAAGTTGGTGCGGCAATCGCCATCCACCTCGATGGCGCCGCGCTCGTCCAGCTTCAGGCCCACGGCTTCGGCATTCAGGCCCGCCGTGTTGGGCACGCGGCCGATGCTGACGATCAGCCTGTCCACCTCGAGCGACTTGGCCTCGCCGCCAGCCGTGGTGTAGGCCACGGTCACCTGCGAATGAGCGCCCTTCTTGCCGGCCTTGATCGCGCCCACTTTCACGCCCAGTTCGATCTTCAAGCCCTGCTTGACGAAGGCCTTGTGCGCTTCCTTGGCGATCTGCTCATCCACCACGCCCAGGAAAGTGGGCAAGCCTTCGAGCACGGTGACTTCCGAGCCCAGACGGCGCCAGACCGAACCCATTTCGAGGCCGATGACGCCAGCGCCGATAAGGCACAACTGCTTGGGCACCGCGCCGATGCGCAGCGCGCCGTCGTTGCTGAGAATCTTGTCTTCGTCGAAGGGCACGCCCGGCAGCGCGCGTGCGCTGGAACCGGTGGCCACGATGACGTTCCTGGCCACCAGCGTTTCGGCCCCCACGGTGACTTCGTAGCCTGCCTCCACCGCCTTCGCAAAGGCCCCGCGGCCGTGGAAGAAGCTGACCTTGTTCTTCTTGAACAGGTACAGGATGCCGTCGTTGTTCTGCTTGACCACGGTGTCCTTGCGGCTGAGCATCTTTTTCACGTCGATCGCCAGCTCCTTGAGCTGAATGCCGTGGTCGGCAAAGCTGTGGCCGGCGTGCTCGAAGTGCTCGGAGCTCTGCAGCAGCGCCTTGCTGGGTATGCAGCCCACGTTGGTGCAAGTGCCACCGGGCGCCGGGCCACCGGCGGCGTTCTTCCACTCGTCGATGCAGGCGGTGTTGAAGCCCAGTTGCGCAGCGCGTATGGCCGCAATGTAGCCACCGGGGCCGCCGCCGATGACGACGACGTCGAAGTTCTTGGTGCTCATGCGTCAGGCCTCAGATGTCAAAGAGCAGGCGAGCCGGATCTTCCAGCGCGTCCTTCATCGTCACCAGGCCCAGCACGGCTTCGCGGCCGTCGATGATGCGGTGGTCGTAGCTCATCGCCAGGTAGTTCATCGGCCGCACCACGACCTGCCCATTCTCGACCACCGCGCGGTCTTTGGTGGCGTGCACGCCCAGAATGGCCGACTGCGGCGGGTTGATGATGGGCGTGGACAGCATGCTGCCAAAGGTGCCGCCGTTGCTGATGCTGAAGGTGCCACCGGTCAACTCGTCGATGCCCAGCTTGCCGTCCTTGGCCTTCTGGCCGTACTCGGCAATCTTCTTTTCGATGTCGGCAAAGCTCATCTGGTCGGCATTGCGGATCACCGGTACCACCAGGCCGCGCGGCGAGCCCACGGCAATGCCGATGTCGAAGTAGCCGTGGTAGACGATGACGCTGCCGACCACGCTGGCGTTGATGAGGGGGTACTTCTTCAGCGCGGCCACAGCGGCCTTGACGAAGAAGCTCATGAAGCCGAGCTTGACGCCATGCTCCTTCTCGAACTTTTCCTGGAACCTCTTGCGCATGTCCATCACCGGGGCCATGTTCACTTCGTTGAACGTGGTCAGGATGGCGTTGGTGCTTTGCGACTGCACCAGCCGCTCGGCGATGCGTGCGCGCAGGCGCGACATCGGCACCCGCTGTTCGGGGCGGTCGCCCAGGTTCATGGCCATCGGGGCGGCAACCGCCTGCAGCACGCGGGGCGCCGGCGCTGCGGCGGCGGCTGGGGCAGGTGTGGGTGCAGGCGTGGGTGCAGGCGTGGGTGCAGGCTTGGGGGCAGCGGCTGCGCCACCAGCCACGGCACCGAGCACGTCGCCCTTCGTGACCCGGCCGTCCTTGCCGGTTCCGGCCACCGAGCCCGCAGCCAGCTTGTTATCGGCCATCAGCTTGGCGGCGGCCGGCATCGCAACGCCGGCCTTGCCGGTGCCGGCCGCAGCGGCTGCAGCGGCTGCAGGCGCCGCACCCGCAGGCGCAGCAGCACCGGGCGCAACACCGGCTGGCGCCGGCACGGCGGCTGTGGCAGCGGCTGGGGTTGCAGCACTGGCGCCGGCCGTGGCTTCGGTGTCGATGCGTGCGATCAGTTGCTCGGCAGCCACCGTGGCGCCATCGGCCTGAACGATTTCCACCAGCACGCCGGCTGCGGGTGCGGGCACTTCCAGCACCACCTTGTCGGTCTCGATATCGATCAGTATTTCGTCGATGGCCACCGCGTCACCGGGCTTTTTCTTCCATTGCAACAGCGTGGCTTCAGCCACCGATTCTGAGAGTTGCGGAACTTTCACTTCAACGATTGCCATGTTGTTTTCTCTGTGTACGTTGTTGGTCTCGGCGCGCTCACTAGCGGCTGCCGGGCAGCGGCCTGCAATGGCGCACCCGGGCGTCCAGGCGCCACGGGCAGCCGGCGCGCGATGGATTACTTGGTCAGGACAAAGCCCTTTAGCTTGCCGAAGGCCTGCTCCAGCAGCGCCTTCTGTTGCTCCTGGTGGAGGTGCGAATACCCCACGGCCGGCGAAGCCGAGGCAGGCCGCCCCGCGTAGCCCAGTTTCTGGCCTTCGAGCATGTTTTCGTGCACGTAGTGCTGTACGAAGAACCAGGCGCCCTGGTTCTGCGGCTCGTCCTGGCACCACAAGAATTCGGTGACGTTCGGGTACTTCTTCGTCTCGGCTGCAAAGGCCTTGTGCGGGAATGGATAGAGCTGCTCCACGCGCAGGATGGCAACGTCGCTGGCCTTGCGCTCTTCGCGCTTCTTGACCAGGTCGTAGTACACCTTGCCCGAACAGGCAATGACTCGCTTGACCTTGTCGGCCACCAGTTTGGCATCGCCCTCGGGAATGACGGTGCGGAACTCGCCGCGCGTGAACTCCGACAGCGGCGACGTGGCGTCCTTGTTGCGCAGCAGGCTCTTGGGCGTGAAGATGACCAGAGGCTTGCGGAACTGGCGCACCATCTGGCGGCGCAGCAGGTGAAAGATCTGGCTCGCGCTGGTGGGCTGCACGACTTGCATGTTGTTGTCGGCCGACAGCTGCATGAAGCGCTCCAGGCGCGCTGAACTGTGCTCGGGGCCCTGCCCTTCGTAGCCGTGCGGCAGCATCAGCGTCAGGCCATTGACGCGGCCCCACTTCACCTCGCCACTGGCGATGAACTGGTCGATGACGACCTGCGCGCCGTTGACGAAGTCGCCGAACTGCGCTTCCCAGACCACCAGCGTGTTGGGCTCGGCACTGGCATAGCCGTATTCGAAACCCAGCACCGCTTCTTCAGACAGGATGGAGTCGATGACGGTGAACGGCGCCTGTCCATCGGTTATGTTCTGCAGCGGAATGTAGGTACCGGTGTCCCACTTTTCGCGGTTCTGGTCGTGCAGCACCGCGTGGTGGTGCACGAAGGTGCCGCGCCCGCAGTCCTCACCGCTCAGACGGACGGCATAACCACTGGCCACCAGCGATGCATAGGCCATGGTCTCGCCCATGCCCCAGTCGACGTTGATCTCGCCGCGGCCCATGGCAGCGCGGTCGGCGATCACCTTTTCGACCAGCTGATGCACCTTGAAGTTGCCGGGTATGGTGGTCAGCCGCTCCGCCAGCCGCTTGACTTCAGCCAGCGGCAGCGCGGTGTCAGCGGCGTCGGTCCACTTGCGGCCCAGGAAGGGCGCCCAGTCGACTGCGTACTTGCTCTTGAAGTTGGTCAGCACCGGGTCCACCGTGTGACGGCCTTCGTCCATCGCGGCACGAAAGTCCTTCACGTACTGGTCGGGGCCTTCGGCGGGCAGCACGCCTTGCGCGACCAGCTTCTCGCCATACAGCCTGCGCGTGCCCGGGTGCTTGGCAATCACCTTGTACATCAGCGTCTGCGTCAGCGAAGGCGTGTCCTGTTCG
>JBBQMM010000023.1:0-19122 GCA_038328935.1 Burkholderiales bacterium | reverse complement strand
CCCCGGTTGGCGCCGTCACGTGCCGCCGCTGCTGATGCTGTTCGCCGTCGCTGCCTTGCTGCTGGCGGTGGCGCGACCGACCGCGGTGATCACGCTGCCGCTGGCCGAGCGCACGATCATACTGGCGATGGATGTCTCGGGCAGCATGCGGGCCGAGGACGTCAAACCCAACCGTCTGGTGGCCAGCCAGGAAGCGGCCAAGAGCTTCGTCAACAACCTGCCGCGCGAGGTGCGGGTGGGCGTGGTCTCGTTTGCAGGCACGGCCGCTGTGGTGCAGGCGCCAACGACCAGCCGCGAAGACGTGCTGCAGGCTATCGACCGCTTTCAGCTGCAGCGCGGCACGGCCACCGGCAGCGGCATCATCCTGAGCCTGGCCACGCTGTTCCCCGACCACGGCATCGAGATCCAGCACGTCACCGGGCAGCGCAACTTTCCCGGCGGCAACAAGAACAGCATCGCCGGCAAAGACCCCAAGGCCGGCGACAAGGACGGCAACAAGGACTTCACGCCGGTGCCGCCGGGTTCGTACAACTCGGCTGCCGTGATCATGCTCACCGACGGCCAGCGCACCACCGGCCCCGACCCGCTGGATGCTGCCAAGATGGCCGCCGAGCGTGGCATCCGCGTCTACACCGTCGGCATCGGCACCACCAGCGGCGAAACCATCGGCTTCGAAGGCTGGAGCATGCGTGTGCGCCTGGACGAAGAGACGCTGAAGAACATCTCGCTGCTGACCCACGGCGAATACTTCTACGCCGGCACTGCTGAAGACTTGAAGAAGGTCTACGAGAGCCTGAGCTCGCGCATGGTGGTCGAGCGCAAGGAAACCGAGGTCAGCGCGCTGTTCGCGGCGCTCGGCGCTTTGCTGGCGGCGCTGGCGGCCGGGCTTTCGGTTTGGTGGTTCGGGCGCGTGGCTTGACGGCTGCGGGTAGCGGCGGCGCTGGTTTGGCCGCGACTGCTTTTACACCACCCTTTTTCGCGGCAAGCTTCTTCGCTGCAGGCGGCCGGGCTTTTTTTGGCGCCTGGTCGGGCGCGTCGTGCGCTTCCGGCACTTCCGGCACTTCCGGCACTTCCGGCACTTTAGGCGATTCAGGCACTGGCAGCGGCCCAGGCAAAACGCCCCGACTGCGACTCACACCCACTGCGCCAGCGGCGCGCCAGTCCTGGCCCAGGAACATCGCGCGCTCGGCCTTGCGGCGCCGCGTCAGGCCGGCCAGCGCTTTCAGCACGCCGTCCACACGCGCCTTGTCCCAGGCCAGGAACTGATCGGCAGCGCCAGCGCTGTCGCCCGCGTTCAGGCGCCTCAGCAGCGTGGAGGCCGCGAAGTTGGCCGAGCCCACGTTGAACACGAAGGCCACCAGCGCGCCGAGCGCACCGTCGTCCAGCGGCGCTTTCACGAGGCTGAGCACCGAGGCACAGCGGGGAATCAGGTCGGCCTGCAGCAGCAGTTGCGCCTGCGCGCGTGTGATGCCGCCCGGATACAGCGCACGGGCGCGCGCCAGGTTGGCAGCGCCCTTGAGTTGCGCACCGCGGTCGACCAGGGCGTGACCCCAGCCGATGGTCCAGACGCCGGCGGGGCACAGGTAGGCATCGATGTTGACGGTGCTGGGGTCGCCGTCAGGAATGCCCTCGAAGCTCTTGATGAGTTCGACGGCGGCCAGGGGCACATCAGGTAGCGGCATGGCGTGAGTATGCGCACGCGGCTCGCCGTCAGCTATCCCCAGAAACGCAGCGTGCGAGCTCAGTCAGTCAGTCAGTCAGTAAGGCAGGCCGACGTAGTTCTCGGCCAGCGAGGCCAGCGCCTGCGCTGACGAGAACAGATAGGCCAGCTCGGCCTGCTGCAACTTGTGGTCGTAGGCGCTGCTGTCAGGGAAGGTGTGCAACAACGTCGTCAGCCACCACGAGAAGCGCTGCGCCTTCCACACCCGCGCCAGCGCCTGTGCCGAGTAACCGTGCAGCCCTGCGTCGTCGCCCCGCTGGTAGTGCGCCACCAGCGCCTGGTACAGATAGTGGATGTCGGAGCCGGCGGTGTTCAAACCGCGCGCTCCAGTGGGCGGCACGATGTGCGCGGCGTCGCCGGCCAGGAACAGGTTGCCGTAGCGCATGGGCTCGGCCACGAATGAACGCAGCGGCGCGATGGACTTCTCGATCGACGCCCCGGTGACCAGCCTCGCCGCCACGTCCGCCGGCAGACGGTGTTTCAGCTCCAGCCAGAAAGCGTCGTCGGACCACTGGCCCACGGTGTCGGTCAGCGGCACCTGGATGTAGTAGCGGCTCAGCACCTGGGAGCGCAGCGAGCACAACGCAAAGCCGCGTTCATTCCGCGCATAGATCAGTTCGGGCGACACCGGCTTGGTGCGCGACAGCACACCCAGCCAGCCGAAGGGGTAGACCTTTTCGTACTCCCTGAGCACGTCCTTGGGAATCGACTTGCGGCTGACGCCGTGAAAACCGTCGGCGCCGATCACGTAGTCGCAATCAATGCGCACCACCTCATCGCCATCGCGGTAGGTGACGTGGGGCGCGGCGCTCAACAGCTCGTGCGGCAGCACGTCTTCGGCGTTGTGGATCACGACACCCTGCATCCGGTCACGCGCCTCGTACAAGTCGCGCGTGAGCTCGGTCTGGCCGTAGACCATCACCGAACTGCCACCCGTGTGCTTGTGTAGATCGACGCGGTCCATGCCACCGCCGTGGGCGATGAAGAAGCCGTCGTGAATCTCGCCTTCGCGGTCCATGCGATCACCACACCGGGCTTCGCGCATGAGCTTGACAAAACCATGCTCCAGCACACCGGCGCGGATGCGGCCGAGCACATATTCGCGGCTCTGGCGTTCGAGCAGCACGGTGTCGATGCCTTTGAGGTGCAGCAGCTGCGACAGCAGCAGGCCCGACGGCCCCCCGCCAATGATGCAAACCTGGGTGCGCATGGGTATTGACTCGGGTAGCGCCACGGATGGTGGCGGGGCTTCGACAGGCTCAGCCCGAACGGGTACGGAGGTGTCTCGAAATCAGGAAAACCCTTTCGATTGCCGACGTGCTGCAACTGTAAGGCCGTCAGGATCGGCTGGGCCCGGGAGGGACGGTAGCGCCGCGCTCAGACTTCCAATTCCGGCGCCCGAGCCGCCCTGATTTTGACAACCTGCTTGTGCCAACCTGCTCGTGCCAACCTGCTTGTGCCGACCTGCTCGTGCCGACCTGCTTTCGCCAACCTGCTTGTGCCGACCGGCCTGTGCCAACCTGCTTGTCTCGCCCGGCGTGTGTCAACCTGCTCGTCTCGTACGGCCTGTGCCGTCAACGTGGCGCCGACGTGGCCATCCAGCCAGCGGGCAGGTGCTGCAGATCGGCCGGCACGTCGATATCAGCCACAGGCAGGGTCTCCGCCCACGACAGCCCCGCGTTGCGCGCGCGGTCGCGGGTGTCCTGCATCACGCGCGCGGTGCTCCAGGTCATGCCCTCGAACAGCGCGGGTTGCGGCCGCTTCAGGCCCACCAGCGCATAGCCGCCATCCAGCGCCGGCACGAAGACGGCGTCGTGGGTATGCAGAGCCTCGGCCGTCTGCCGCAGCAGCGCGGCGTCGAGCCGTGGCGCGTCAGTCCCCATCAACAGCACATGCGCATGCCTTTGCAGCGCGCGCTGCAAAGCGCGGTGCATGCGCTGGCCCAGGTCGCCTTCGCCTTGCGACTCCAACTGCAGACCGTACTGCAGGGCCAGCTGCTGAAAGCTGGGGTGCCGCGGGTCCGGGCTGACACACAGTTCGACCGGGCCCAGACGGGCCGCCACCGCCGCCGCCACTGCCTGCACCAGCAGGCGTTCGGCCAGCGCCGCAGCACCTGCAGCACCCAGCGCCGGTATCAGGCGCGTCTTGGCCAACCCTGCCACCGGCGCCTTGGCAAAGATGATGAGGGCGGCATCAGCGGTGGGCATCAGAAGAAGGCATCAGCGATGGGCATCAGCGGTAGGCATCAGCGATAGGCATCAGCAGTAAGCATCAGCGATAAGCGTCGGCCAGCACCGCGGGCGACTCGCCCCGCCAGTAGCGCCAGCGCAAGCGCCACATCAGGAAGATGGTGCGCCACACACCGCGAGCTTCCCAGCGCCGGCCGGAGGTGGTGACGCGCGCCCGCAGGCACACGGGCGCGGCGTGCCGGCGCAGACGGCGCGACAGCTCGATGTCTTCCATCAACGGTTGATCCGGGTACCCCTGCACCGCCTCGAAGGTGGTGCGCCGTACGAACGCCGCGTGGTCGCCGGTGGCGATGCCGGTGCAGCGCGAGCGCAGATTCATCAGCGCTGCCACCAGACGCAGCATGACGGGGCTGCCGCTGATGCTGACGTCGAAGCGACCCCAGACCGCGCCCGTGGCCTTCGCGGCTGCCACCTGCTCGTCGGCCAGCGCCGGCAGTTGCGTGTCGGCGTGCAGAAACAGCAGCACGTCGGCGCGCGCGTGCTGCGCGCCCGCGTTCATCTGCCTCGCCCGGCCCCTGGGCGCGTCGATCACCAGGTCCACAAAGGGCGCGGCCAGTGCCACCGTGGCATCGCTGCTGCCGCCATCCACGACGATGACTTCGGCGCCGCGCTGGCGCAGCGGTGCCAGCGCCTGCAACGTAGCCTGAATGACGACCGCTTCGTTGAGCACCGGCATCACGATGCTCAGCGTGGGCTTCACGTCAATGGCCCGCGAGGCGGGCTTCATGTCAGTGGCCCGCGAGGCGGGCTTCACGTCAGTGGCCCGCAGCGGCGGCCTCGGCGGCAGCCAGGCTGACGCTGCTCGTTGCGTCGGACATCCCGGCGCCAGCCACGGTGTCGGCCAGAGCACCCCCACAGCTGCTGCCCTGGCCCGCCGTGCAGCCGTAGCAGTGGTCGGCAATGGCGATGCGCTGCCCCTCTGGGTTTTCGGTCAGCAGGTCGCGCAGGTGCGGCCGCGCCTTGCGCCCGAGCTGCGCGCGCAGACCCAACATCTGGTTGAAGTCGCAGTCGTAGAGGTCCCCCTGCCAGTCGACGCTGACCGTGCTGCGGCACATCACGGTTTGCAGGTTTTCTGCTCGATAGGCGCCGCGCAGCAGCCGCATATAGGTGCCCAGCGTGCCCTTGCTGACCAAGGTGCTGCCAAAGCGCTGTATGGGCATGTTGGTCAATGCAAACAGGCGGTTGAAACGGATGCCGAAGTGCTGCATCAGTTCGCGCTTGTAGTCCTCTTCCAGCGGCCCTTGCGGTGGGGGCAACACGGCGCCCTGCGGGTTGTAGACCAGGTTCAGCTCCAGGCTGCCGCCGGGTTGCCCATAGCCCAGCCGGTTCAGTTGCCGCAAGCCCGCGATGCTGCGCTCGAACACGCCGTCGCCACGCTGGCGGTCGACATTGGCCGCTGAATAACAAGGCAGCGAAGCGGTGACTTCGACACCGGCGCCAGCCAGAAAGTCAGCCAAATCGTCCTGACCGGGCTCCGACAGGATAGTCAGGTTGCAGCGGTCGATGACCCGCACGCCCAAGGCCCGCGCACCCAGCACCAGCTCACGAAAGTGCGGGCTCAGCTCAGGCGCGCCGCCTGTCAGGTCCAGCGTCTGCGTGGCGCGCCGCTGCAGCACCTGCAACACCAGCGCCGCGTTTTCGGCGTCCATCATCTCGGTGCGGTTGGGGCCTGCGGCCACGTGGCAATGCAGGCAGCTCTGGTTGCACTTGTAGCCCAGGTTGACTTGCAAGGTGTCCAACCCCAGCCGGTTGATGGGCGGGAAGTCGGTGGTCGCCAGCAGGCGCAGCATGTCGTGCATCTTGAATCGGCCTATTGGATGAAGCAGCAGGTCAGCGGCGGATGATGCCGCCGACTGGTTGGAAGATGTGGCGTGAGTCGGAACAAGACCCCAGTTCTTACGTGGGCGGGCGCGGCACCACCGAAGCCCCCGCTGCCGCAGTGATGCAATGCGCCAGCAATCTTCAGGCCAACTGCGAAGCAGCGTCGTCCTGCGTCCGCTGCACCAAGCCCGTGGCGGGCTCGAAGCGGGCCCCGTAAGCAGCTGCCAGTTCGCGTGCGCGGGCCACGAAAGCGGGCAGGCCACGGGCGTTGATGAACTGCAGCGCGCCGCCCTGAAAAGGTGCAAAGCCCCAGCCGAAGATGCTGCCGATGTTGCCGTCTGCAACCGAGCGCAGCACGCCTTCGTCCAGGCAGCGTGCCGCTTCATTGGCCTGTGCATACAGCAGGCGGTCGATCAGCTCTTGCTGCGGCGGCTGCACGGCAGCCACGGGATACAGGTCTGCCAAACCCGGCCACAGCATCTTCTCGGCGCCCGACCCGCCATCGGGCCAATCGTAGAAGCCTTTGCCGACCTTTTTGCCGACGCGCCCCAGTGCACACAGGCGGTCGATGACCTCGGCGCCCGGCTGCTCCGGCAGGGTCTGGCCTTCAGCCAGCAAGTCCTTGCGCGTCTGCTCCATCACCCCTTGCGCCAGGCTGAGCGACACCTCGTCCTGCAGCGCCAGCGGCGGCATCGGCATGCCCGCCTGCAGGCCCGCCACTTCGATGCTGCGCGGGTGCACCCCTTCCTTCAGCATGGCCAGCCCTTCGCGCACGTAGGTGCCGAAGACGCGGCTGGTGTAGAAGCCGCGGCTGTCGTTGACCACGATGGGCGTCTTGCCGATCTGCTGCACGTAGTCGAAGGCGCGTGCCAGCGTCTCGTCGCTGGTGGCCTTGCCGACGATGATCTCCACCAGCGGCATCTTGTCCACCGGGCTGAAGAAGTGCAGCCCTACAAACTGCGCCGGCCGCACGCTGGCCGCCGCCAGGCCGGTGATCGGCAGCGTGCTGGTGTTCGACGCAAACACGGCGCCCGGCGCCAGCATCGCCTCGGCACGGCGCGTGACATCGGCCTTCACGGCGCGGTCTTCGAACACCGCCTCGATGACGAGGTCACAGCCCTGCAGCAGCTCGAAACTGGTGCCCGCGGTGATGCGCGCCAGCAGCGCGTCGCGCTTTTGCGCCGTGCTCTTGCCGCGCTTGATGGCCTTGTCCAGCAGGCCCTGCGTGTAGGCCTTGCCCCGGTCGGCCTGTTCCTGCGAGCTGTCCAGCAACACCACCTCAATGCCCGCCTTGGCCGAAACATAGGCGATGCCGCCACCCATCATGCCGGCGCCCAGCACGCCGAGCTTCTTCACCTGGCCCGCTGGCACACCCTGCGGCCTGGAGGCGCCCTTCTTGATGGCGTTCAGCTGGTACCACATGGTGTTGATGATGTTCTTGCTCTCCTGCGACATCACGCAGGCGGCGAAGTAGCGGCTCTCCACCATGCTGGCGGCGTCAAAGTCCAGCAGCCCGCCTTCGAACACGCTGCTCATGATGTGCGTGATGGCCGGGTAGTTTCCCCAGCTCCTGGCAGACGCCATCGACGGCGCTATGACTAGCATCTGCGCCACCGCCGGCGTGCGCGAATCGCCACCCGGAAAGCGGAACTTCGGCTGGTCCCAGGGTTGTTTCGCTTTCGGGTTGGCCACGATCCAGGCCCTGGCCTTGGCCAGCATCTCGGTGCGGTCGGCCGCCAGTTCGGTCAGCAAGCCCATGCCCAAGGCCTTGTCGGGCGACAGGTCGTTGCCTTCGCAGCAGATCTGCAACGCCTGCTGGATGCCCACCAAGCGCGGCAGCCGCACCGTGCCACCGCCACCGGGCAGCAGACCGAGCTTCACCTCGGGCTGGCCGATCTTCAGGCGCGGATTGTTGATGGCGATGCGCGCGTGGCAGGCCAGCGCCAGTTCCAGGCCACCGCCCAGCGCGTGGCCGTTGATGGCGGCGACCACCGGCTTGCCTTGCAGCTCCAGTTGGCGCAGCACTTTCTTCATCGCCATCGAGGCCTCGAAGGGTTCCTCGGGCGTGCACCATTTCGACATGCGGTCGAGGTCGCCACCGGCACAGAAGTCGGCCTTGCCGGAGGTGAGGACGAGTCCTTTCACGGCCGGTTCGGCCAGCCGGGGCAACGCCGCGGCAATGCCCTCCATCAGCACGTCACCAACCACGTTCATCGGCCTGCCGGGGAGGTCCATCGTGGCCACCAGAATGCCGTCGTCACCCAGGGTCAGGCTCACTGCGGTGTTGCTCATGCTCAGACTCTTTCGATGATGGTGGCAATGCCCATGCCGCCGCCCACGCACAGGGTGGCCAACCCCGTGCTCAGGTTGCGACGTTCCAGTTCGTCCAGCAGCGTGCCCAGGATGATGCAGCCGGTGGCACCCAGCGGATGGCCCATGGCGATCGACCCGCCGTTGACGTTGACGCGGTCCAGGCTCACACCCAGGTCGCGCGCCGTTTTCATCGGCACCACGGCAAAAGCCTCGTTGATCTCGAACAGGTCGATGTCACTGGCCGTCATGCCCGCCTTGGCCAGCGCCTTTTGGCAGGCCGGCGTGGGGCCGGTGAGCATGATGGTGGGCTCCGAGCCGATGACGGCAGCGGCAAGGATGCGCGCGCGCGGCTGCAGTCCGGCCCGGCGGCCGCCATCGGCATTGCCAATCAGCATCAGCGCCGCGCCGTCCACGATGCCCGACGAATTGCCAGCGTGGTGCATGTGGTTGATGCGCTCCACGGTGGTGTACTTGCGCAGCGCGGTGGCGTCGAAACCCATCTGGCCGATGGCGGCGAAGCTGGCGTCCAGCTTGGCCATGGCCTCCAGGGTGGCGTTGGCGCGGATCGTTTCGTCCGCGGCCAGCATCAAGAGGCCGGCGATGTCTTTCACCGGCACGATGGACCTGGCGAAGTGCCCTTCGGCACGCGCCGCTGCGGCGCGCTGATGCGAGCGCAGCGCAAACGCATCGACGTCGGCCCTGCCCCAGCCTTCCAGCGTCGCAATCAGATCGGCGCCCACCCCTTGCGGCACGAAGCCGGTTTTCTGGTTCACGCGCGGGTCCATCACCCAGGCACCGCCGTCGCTGCCCATGGGCCAGCGGCTCATGCTTTCCACGCCACCGGCCACCACCAGGTCTTCCCAGCCGCTCTTCACTTTCGCAGCGGCCAGGTTCACGCTTTCCAGCCCGCTGGCGCAGAAGCGGCTCTGTGTCACGCCGGCCACCGACTGCGCCCACTCGGCGTCCAGCACCGCCGTGCGCGCGATGTCGGCGCCCTGCTCGCCCACCGGCGTCACGCAGCCCAGCACCACGTCGTCCACCAGCGCCGTATCCAGTTGCAGCCGCCGTTGCAGCGCCTGCAGCAAGGTGCGCAGCAGCCACACCGGGGCGGCCTGGTGCAGGCTGCCGTCTTTCTTGCCCTTGCCACGCGGTGTGCGCACGTGGTCGTAGATGAATGCTTCTGTCATGCCTTGCTCCGGGTAAATGGGCGCTCTGAATCGGGCTGGTTGCGGGGCTGAATGATAGTCAGCGCTCTCGACAACTTCCGCATGATTGCTTGCGCATGACTGTTTGCGCATGACAACTTCCTTGCGCATCACAACTTCCGCATGACAACGCCCGCCGACACCTCCCGCTTGAGTCATCGGGTTGAAAGATGCCGGTTCCCCGACCGACCCAGGTCTCGTCTCGTCCTCATCCACCCTGACCGGGGAGCTGCGTCATGCCTTTCGCAACATCACCTGCCTGTCGTGCACTTCTTCTATGGGTGCCGTTTTTTTGCGTGACCGCAGCGTGGGCCCAGACCGCCGCAACGGCGGCCAGTTGTCAGGCCGTCAGCGCGCCCAACCCACCCACGGTGGTGGAGCTGTACACCAGCGAGGGCTGCAGTTCCTGCCCGCCAGCCGACCGTTGGCTTTCCACGCTGAAGGGTCGCAGCGACGTGGTGGCACTGGCCTTCCACGTCACCTACTGGGACCGGCTGGGTTGGCCCGACCGTTTTGCACTGCCCGAGGGCACGGCGCGGCAGCATCAGCTGGCGCAGTTGGCAGGCAGCCGGCAGGTCTACACGCCGCAGGTGGTGGCCAACGGCAAGGATTGGCCGCAGTGGCATCGGGCCCCGTTGGCGAGCCCGTCGGCCGTGGGCCCGTCTCCGTCTGCCGTCACCGTTCGGCTCGCGCGCACCGGTCAACAGGTCACCGCTGAAGTGGGCGCCGTGCCGGGCCATCCGGCCGCCCAGTTCTCAGGCTACTGGGCCGTGCTGGAAGACCAGCACGAAAGCAAGGTGCGCGCTGGCGAAAACGCCGGGCAGACGCTGCGTCACGACCATGTGGTCAGGCTGTACCAACCCGTTGCAGCCTGGGCCGCGGCGGCTGGAAGCAGCCACCGCATCACCGTCAGCCCCGGCGTGGCGCAGCAGCCCCGGCGCGTCGTGTTCGTGGTCAACGACGGTGCAACCCAAAAGCCGGTTCAGGCCGTCGTGCTGGCTTGCTGAACTGCGCGAAACCACTGTGTAACGGTGGTCAGGCGCAGCGTGCTACCAATGACATTTGCGCTGCGCTTCTTGGCCAGGCGCTGATGAGCACTGACGACCGTTGCAACCGGCAGTGCTCAGTCCACACCCTTCAATTCAGCCCGCAACTTCGCCCCGATCTCCGGCCGTGCGGCAAACGGATCGGTCGGGTTGCGCGGCGTCATGATGTCTTCCAGACGCACCTGCACGCTGGCCAGGCTCTTGGGGTGGCTGTAGATGTAGAACCGGTTGGCGGCGCAGGCATCGAACACGTTTTGCACCACCTCGGCCGCGCTCACCTTGCCGCTGCTGACGGCCTTGTCGCTCATGGCCTGCGCGATCAACTGGCTGCGCGTGGGCGCAGCCGCCGGCATGTCTGCGGGACGGTTGCGCTCGCTCTTGTGGATGCCGGTGGGCACGAAAAACGGGCACAGCACGTGGGCGTGCACCTGTTCGGTGACCAGTGCCAGGTCTTGAAAGAGCGTTTCGCTCATCGCCACCACGGCGTGTTTGCTGACGTTGTAGACGCCCATGTTGGGCGCGTTCAGCAGGCCGGCCATGCTGGCGGTGTTGACGATGTCGCCGCGCCACTGCGGGTCGGCCTTGGCCGCTACCAGCATCAGCGGCGTGAACACGCGCACGCCGTGCGCCACGCCCATCAGGTTGACGCCGATCACCCATTCCCAATCGGCCAGCGTGTGCTCCCAGATCAGGCCCCCCGCGCCCACGCCGGCGTTGTTGAACACGAGGTTGGGCGTGCCAAAGTGCTGCAGCGTGGCAGCGGCCAGGGCCTCCACCTCGGCCGACTTCGAGATGTCGAGCCGAAACGGCAACACCTGCGCGCCCAGGCCTTCGATCTGGGCCTGGGCTGCGGCCAGCGCGTCGGCCTGCACATCGGCCATCACGACACGCATGCCCAGGCCGGCGGCAATGCGGCTCGCTTCAAGGCCAAAGCCAGAGGCTGCGCCCGTGATGACGGCAATGCCGTCCTGCAGATGGTGGCTGGTCATGCCGGTTCCCCTTTGATTTGATAGCCCGCCCGCGGAAAGTGCACGTGCACGGTGCCAGCGCGTTCGTCGGTGCGACGCAGCACCACTTCGTTCGCGGTCAAGCCCACCAGCATGCCGGCCACCGGGTCCTGGCCATAGTCGGTGGACGTGACCGTGACCGGCTGCCCGGCTTCGAATCCGCTGCCCGCAACCACGCTGCAGGCAGCGTGGTCGGGGGCCGAAGCTGCGACGGCCAATGCATCGGCGCTGGACATGCGCTGAGGTCGGCCATGCCCGATGGCCAGCACACGGTCCAGCCAGGTGCTGAAGTGGACAAACGGCGCCATTATTTCGGCCACCGACCCGCCGCGCCTGACGTACCAGGCGCCATGCGCGACGGCAAAGTCGGCCACGCTGGCATCGCTGCCCAGCAGCCAGCGGCGGCCATCGGCAAGCTGTCCGTCCAGCGCCGACAGATACTGCCCCAGGTTGGCAGTGGCATCGGCCAGGCTCTGGCGTTTCATGCCTGCGCTGAAGGGCGCGCGGTCGGCGGAAAAGGCCTTCAGCACCTCGGGCGCCGCCCCCTTGAACACATGCGCCAGCCCAGCCGGCTGCATGGTGTACGGAATGACGGTCCAGAACAGCGTGCTGTCGGCCCATTGCGCCAGCAGCGGCGCCAGCGGCGCCGTGTCCGGAAACAGGCTCGGCGTGGGCTGGCGGGCCTCCAGCAGCCGCGCGATGCAGGCGGTGTCGCAATAGACATCGGCACCCACCTGCAGCACGGGCGTTTTGCGGTAGCCGCCGGTGAGCGCCACGACATCGGGCTTGGGCATGATCACGGGGATGTGCACCGACCGCCATGCCAGGCCTTTGTAGCCCAGCATCAGACGCACCTTTTCTGCGAAGGGCGAGTCTTCGTAGTGGTGCAGGATCAGTTCGGTGTCAGCGGTGCTCATGGATGCTCCTTCGTGCTGCGCACATTGGCATTCGCCTTGGGATCGACCCGGCGGCTCATGCACCCTCTTGCGGCAGCGCGCGTGTGATGAGAGCGTCGAGATCGTGCCCGGGGCCCAGCAGGCCGAAGATGTCGGCAGCCTGGGCCAGGCGGGTGTCGCAGAAAGCCGCGAACACGGCGGTTGGCGACTGCTGGTGCAGCAACGCGGCCTGCAGCAGCAGCGCCACATCGCGCGCCAGCACTCGCGCCTGCGGCTCGGGGGTTGCGCTGTCCACCTGATGCAGCACGCGCTGCAGCGCGCGGTCGAAAGCGGCATGTGCACTGGCTGCGCTCGCGCATTCACGTTGCAGCGCCGCGGCCACATCGGCGCCACGCAAGGCACGCAGC
Organism: Burkholderiales bacterium; assembly: GCA_038328935.1. Taxonomy (GTDB): domain Bacteria; phylum Pseudomonadota; class Gammaproteobacteria; order Burkholderiales; family Burkholderiaceae_C; genus Rubrivivax. Next base: position 6,458 of record JBBQMM010000023.1, on the reverse strand, counting down.
AGGTCCAGCGCCATGATGTTGCCGGCCCCTTCCCAGATGCTGTTCAGCGGCATCTCGCGGTAGATGCGCGCCATCACGCCCTGCCCGCCGGCTTCGACGTAACCGTTGCCGCCCAGGCATTCCATCGCCTCCTGTGCAAAGTGGCTGCCGCGCTTGCAGATCCAGAATTTGGACACCGGTGTGAGCAGGCGGCGCATCACGGCTTCATGGGCTGCATCGAACGACACGCATGCGTGCGCTGGATCCACAGCCCTTTTCTCCGTCACCGTCCCCGTCGCGTCTTGCTCGGTGCGGTCGACGGCCACCGCCAGGCGCATGGCCAGCGCGGTGGCGGCTTCGCTTTCCAGCGCCAGGTCGGCGAGCACGTTTTTCATCAGCGGCTGCTCGATCAGCCGCTTGCCGAAGGCCTGGCGCTGGCCCGTGTGGTGCAGCGCCAGGCTCAGCGCGCCGCGCATCAGCCCTGCCGTGCCCAACGCACAGTCCAGCCGCGTCAACGCGCCCATGGCCAGTATCTGCGGCACGCCGCGCCCCGGCTCACCCACCAGCCAGGCGGCGGCGCCGTGGAATTCGACCTCGGAGCTGGCATTGGCGTGGTTGCCCAGCTTGTGCTTGAGGCGCTGGATGTGGATGCTGTTGAGCGATCCATCGGGCAACCAGCGCGGCAAGAAGAAGCAGGAAAGGCCCGCAGGTGCGGGCCCTTGTCCTTGTCCCTGTCCTTGTGTTTGGGTTTGGGCCAGAACCAGAAAGGCGTCGCACATCGGCGCCGAGAAGAACCACTTGTGGCCGGTGATGCGCCAACGCTCGCCCCAGGCATCGCTGCCGTCGTGTTCGGCCCGCGTGGTGTTGGCCCGCACATCGGAGCCACCCTGCTTCTCGGTCATGCCCATGCCCATGGTGACGGCCGTCTTCTGCGCCAGCGGCACAAAGCGGCGGTCGTAGTGGCTGGCCGCGAGCTTCGGGCCCCAGGCCGCGTTCAACGCAGCATTGCCCCGCAGAGCCGGCGCCACGGCATAACTCATCGACACGGGGCACAGCACGCCGGGCTCGGCTTCGGTGAACAGCATGAAACCGGCCGCGCGCTGCACATGCGACAGCGCCGGCCCGGCCCATGGCGCGCCGCCCAGACCGTGGTGCAACGCGCGCGACATCAGCGCGTGGTAGCTGGGGTGGAACTCCACCTCGTCGATGCGCCGGCCCTGCACGTCATGCGTGTGCAACGCTGGCGTGTGCTGGTTGGCCAGCCGCGCATGGGCCTGCAGCTCTGCAGACCCGGCTTCGGCGCCGATGGACTGCAGCGCCGCGGTGTCCAACTGCGGCGCGTGCAGCTTCAGCGCGTCGCGCAGCGGGCGGTTGGCCAAGAACAGGTTGACGCCCTGCAAGGGCTCGCTCTGGTTGAAGACCTGGTGCGTGTTCATCGCAGGTTCGCCTTGTAGAGCATCTCTAGATGGGGGATGTCGTCTTCGAGGTAGTCGCAGCCGACACGCTGAAATCCATGGCCTGCGTAGAAACGCTCCAGGTGCGACTGTGCGCTGATGCGCACGCCCCGCCCCGGCCAAGCCGCCTGGCATCTGGCCAAGCCCTCGGCCACCAGGGCATGGCCGGCGCCCGCGCCACGGGCCTCGGGCGCGACGATGACGCGCCCGATCGAAGGCTCGGCGTACTTCACGCCCGGGTCCACCAGGCGCAGATAGCCCACGAGTGCACACTGTTCGTCACGGCCGAGCAGGTGCCAGCTCTGCCGGTCCACGCCATCGGGGTCCAGATAAGGCCCCTGCTCCAGGATGAACACCCGGCAGCGCAGTGCCAGCGCGTCGTACAGGTTGTCGACGCCGAGCCCGGCGAATCGAGACCAGAGCCAGTTCACACCAGTTTGACCAGCTGCTTGCCGAAGTTCTTGCCCTTCAACAGACCCAAGAATGCATCGGGCGCAGCGGCGATGCCCTGCGCCACGCTTTCGCGGAATTTCAACTGGCCGTTGGCCACCAGGCCGCCCAGTTCCTTCAGCGCTGCGGGCCAGAGTGCCATGTGCTCGCTGACGATGAAGCCCTGCAGCTTCAGCCGCTGGGTCAGCAGCAGCCGGGCGTTATTGATGGCCAGCGACTGCCCGTCGTAGCCGGAAATCATGCCGCAAAGGGCAACGCGGCCAAAGGCGTTCATGCGCGACAGCACGACGTCGAGAATCAAGCCACCGACGTTTTCGAAGTTGCCGTCCACGCCTTTGGGCGCCGCTTCATCCAGCGCCGCCGCCAGCGACTTGAAGTCGGGATACTGCTTGTAGTCGATGCAGGCATCGAAGCCCAACTCTTGGACCACATAGGCGCACTTGTCGGCACCGCCGGCCAGCCCGACGACACGGCAGCCCTTGGCCTTGGCGAGTTGCCCCACCACGCTGCCCACCGCACCGCTGGCGGCGCTGACGACGATGGTCTCGCCTGCCTTGGGCTCGATGAGGTGGTTCAGCCCCACCCAGGCGGTGACGCCGGGCATGCCCACCGCGCCCAGAAAGGCCGACAGCGGAAGTTGGGTGGCGTCCACCTTGCGCACCATGCCGGGCTGCCGCGCGTCCAGCACCGCCAGCTCTTGCCAGCCACCCATGCACACGACGGTGTCGCCGGACGCAAAACCGTCCTGGCGCGACTCGACCACCTCGCCCACGGTACCGCCCACCATCACGTCGCCGATGCCCACGGGCGCGGCGTAGCTCTTGGCGTCGTTCATGCGCATGCGCATGTAGGGGTCCAGGCTCAGGTAGTGCACACGCACCAGCACGTGGCCTTCGGGCACGGGCGGCGTGGGCACGGCTTCCAGGCGGAAGTGTTCGGCAGTGGCTTCGTTGGCCGGCCTTGCGGCCAGCACGATGCGGTGGTTGGTTGGGCTCATGGTGGGTTGTCTCCCGTCGTGGAAAGGGGGTCGAGAGGCCGGGCTGCCCGCGCATGCGGGCGCACCAGCTTGAAAGTGCCGGTGGCATGCGCGCACACCAGACCAGCGCTGTCCAATACGCGGCCTTCGGTGAAGGCCAGGGAGGAGGTGCCATGCAGCAACTGCCCCAACGCGCGCAGTGGGCCGTGCGCGGCCGGCCGTATGAAGCTGGTTTTCATCTCGATGGTGACGACACCCGGCCCGGCAGGCGAAGCAGAGGTAGCGTCTGCACCGCGCGCCGCCAGCGCCATCACCACATCCAGCATCGTCATCAGCACGCCACCGTGGCCCACGTGCATGCTGTTCAGCAGGCCCGGCGTCAGCGGTAAACGCAGTTCGGCCATGCCGTCGCCAAAGGCCCACAACTCCAGGCCCAGGGTTTGGGCAAACGGGATCAGGCGCGGAAACGCAACCGGGCCTGACTCAGGAACTGTGGTCATCCCCCATGCACCGCCGAAACACCGCCGTCCACCGCCAAGATCTGCCCGGTGATGTGCTTGCCGGCGCGGCTGGCAAACAGCAGCACGGTGCCTTTGAGGTCGTCGTCGTCGCCCAGGCGTTTCAAGGGCGCCTGTGCGGCCAGCTTGTCAGCCCCGAACTCGGCCAGCACGCCCTGCGTCATCTTGCTTGGAAAGAAGCCCGGCGCGATGGCGTTCACGGTGATGCCGTACTTGCCCCACTCGCCGGCCAGTGTGCGCGTGAAGTTGACGGCGGCGCCCTTGCTGGTGCCGTAGGCGATGAACTGCACGTCCTGGCTGCCCGACAGGCCGGCGATGCTGGCCAGGTTGATGATGCGGCCACCCTTGTTGGGAATCATCCACGCCTTGCCCACTGCTTGGGCAAAGAGAAACAGGCTGCGGATGTTCAGGTTCATCACCTTGTCCCAGGCCGCCAGCGGATAGTCTTCGGCAGGCGCGCCCCAGGTGGCGCCGGCGTTGTTGATCAGGATGTCGATGCGGCCCAGGCGCTGCATCGTCTCGTCGACGACGCGGTTCACGTCTTCGGGCTTGCTGGCATCAGCAGCGATCCAGCGCGCGTCGATGCCCTTGGCGGCGAGGTCGGCAGCGGCTTCCTCCAGATCGGCCGCCTTGCGGCTGGTGAGCATGATCTTCGCGCCGGCCTCGCCCAGCGCTTCGGCCATCTGCAGGCCCAGGCCCCGCGAGCCGCCAGTGACCAGCGCTACCTGGCCTTTGAGGTCGAACAGTTGCTGGACGGGTGTTCCCATGGTGGTCTCCGGTGGGTGTTTTTGACGGGGCTTCCACCTCCTGCAAGGAGGTGGTGAACTGGCCTGCCTCCCTCGCCCTCAGGGAGAGGGTCGGGGCCAACTGGCCTGACTCCCTCTCCCTCAGGGAGAGGGTAGGGGTGAGGGTGGAATGCGGCCAAACAGGGACATAGGCTTGCCACCATTTACCCTCACCCCTGCCCTCTCCCTGGAAGGGAGAGGGAGTGAAGAAAGTGCCCTCGCCCTGGAAGGGAAAGGGAGTGAAGAAAGTGCCCTCGCCCTGGAAGGGAGAGGGAGCGAAGACAAGGCGGTGGCGCCTGGATCAGTGCAGTTCAAGCAGCACCAGGTGGTTGTCTGCAGCCGGCCAGTTGCGGCCCACCAGCGTCTGCCCGTTGAAGCGCGCCGCCACCGGGCGCTGCGGCCCCGCTGGCAGCTTGATCTTCGACACTGACAGCCCGGCCACGCCGCGGGCCAGGCCGGGCGCCGGGTTCTGGCCGTCGAACTCGATCTGGTCTCGCGGCAGGCCGAAATAACCTCGCGGTCGCGTCAAGCTCAGCACCGAACCCGCACCTGCATCGGCCGCCAACAGCCGGTCCACGCGCAGATTGACGATGGTGGACGAACGTGGAAACGGCTGGCGATAGATATGCATCACGGCGTAGCCGGGTGCGCTGATGACAAACTCGTACGTGGCGCGCCCATCGGCCGCGAAAGGCCCCCAGCGCCCGTCGGCGCCCGTGGTCTTGCGCCAACGCGCGCCGCCCATGCGCTCACCGGTTTGCGGGTCGGTGGCATAGACCTCCACCGTGCCACCGGCCAGTGGCAGGTTGCTCACAAAGGCGCCGGTGGCGGGGTTGTTGTCCAGCCCCAGCCCACTGACCTGGCCGTCGAGCACCACACGGTCTTCGGCTGCAAAGCCCGTGGTGGCCGGCTCGCGGCCGGTAATGAAGCGGAATGCGGCGGCAAAGGCCTGCGGACTGAAGGAGGTTTCGCGGTGGTCGATGCCGGGCAGCACGACGTTCGATGCGCCCTTCAGTTCGGGGCCATCGAAGTTCACGCCAGTGGCTTTGCCGGGAGCGCCGATCCAGGCGCCCTCGGGTTGCGCGAACTTGTCGTTGTTGTCGGAACGTATCGTCATCCAGCGCGGGCCCGCGGTGATTTCCACGCCGGGCCCGCCCTGGTTGTTCAGCCCTTGCAGAAACGGCCCGGCACCGTTGAACTCGTTGCCCGGGTTGCTGCTGGCATCGAAGCGCACACCGCGGTTGGGCGTGCCGCCCAGGATGGCATGCGACACCTTGGCGGCGCCACCCAGCATCGCAAAACTCCTGACGGCATTGCCGCCGCGCGAATTGGCAAACAACACCACCTGCTGTGCGCCGGTGGCGGCCAGCACCTTGTCGACTTCGGCAGCCAGAAAAGCGCGGTGCTCGGCAGTAGAGGTACGGCCCGGCTGGGGCTTGTCGTCGAGGTCGCGCGCCAGCGGGTAAGGCAGGTGTATGGCGTGCAGCCGCTCGCGCGGCCAGCCATTCGACTCGAACCGCCACAGCGTGGTCAGCCACAACGCTGCAGTTTCGCCATTGCCATGCACGAAAACGATGGGCGGCAGCGTTGGTGCAGAGGCGGAGTGAGCGGAGCCCATCACGCCACTCAGCAGCGCCGCGCCCGCCATGGAGGCACCCAGCATCAGCGTGCGGCGGTGTGGGTCAATCGGTTGCATGTCTTCAGTCACCATCTCGGGGGCGGCGAGAACGGATGACGATCATCAGCACGCCAGGCACCACCACCAGCGCACCCAACCCTTTCAGCAGCCAGCCACCGCTGCCTTCGATCTGGACGAAGAAGCCCAGCATCACCAGCAGCAACCCCGCGTAAATGAGCACCCAGGCCCAGGCTTCGAGCGCCTTGTTCTTCATGCTCAGAATGATTCGTCGTGCAGGGTGCGGCAGACAGCCTCACGGTCGCGTACCACCGACAGCCAGGCGTCGATCTTGGGCAGTTCATAAGCAAAGAAATAGCGCATGGCCGCGAGTTTGCCTGCTCGCTGCGGCGCTGGCAGCGCAGGGCACGCTTTATTCTCGGCCCCGCCCTCACGTTCACCCGCCTGCACGGCCAGCGCCACGTCCAGCCACAACCAGGCCAGCACCACGTGGCCAAAGGCCTGCAGATAGGGCGTTGCGTTGGCCAGCGCCTCTTCAGGCACACCGGTGGCCCACGCGGCCTTGGTGGCCGCGCCAAGTTGCTGCAAAGCGGCGGTCAGCTGAATGCCGGCTTCGGCCAGGCCCTGCACCTGGCCCGCGCACTGAGCCGTTTCGCTGAT
>JBBQMM010000022.1:0-19412 GCA_038328935.1 Burkholderiales bacterium | reverse complement strand
GCAGGCCCTGGTAGGCCTGGGCCCGGAGTTGCGCGGCGCCATGGTGCGTGGCATCAGCCCGGCCGACGAAGCCGCGGTCACGCCGCTGGGTGCCAGCCAGGGCGTGCTGCTGTCCAGGCTGCAGCCGGGGCAGTGGAACCTGGTGCTCGGTGGCGAGCTGGCACGCAGCCTGGGCGCGCGCGTGGGTGACAAGGTGGCCGTCATTTCGCCCAGCGGGCAGGTCACGCCGGCCGGCGTGGTGCCGCGCCTGAAACAATTCACGCTGGTGGGCGTCTTCGAGTCGGGCCACTTCGAGCACGACAACGGCCTGGCGCTGGTGCACCTGGACGACGCGGCACGGCTGTTCCGCGTCGACGGTGCCACCGGCGTGCAGCTGCGGCTGGACGACGCCAACCACGCGCGCAGCGCCGGCGCCGACCTGCAGGCCCGGCTGGGCAGCACGGTGGAGGTGCGCGACTGGACGCGCACGCACCGCAACTGGTTCGATGCCGTGCAGGTGGAAAAACGCATGATGAGCATCATCCTGACCCTCATCGTGGCCGTGGCGGCCTTCAACCTGGTCAGCACGCTGGTGATGACGGTGACCGACAAGCGTGCCGACATCGCCATCCTGCGCACGCTGGGCGCCAGCCCGCGTTCCATCATGGGCATCTTCATGGTGCAGGGCGCCACCGCGGGCCTGGTGGGCACCGCTGCCGGCGCTGCGCTGGGGCTGCTGGTGGCCTTCAACATCGACAGCGTGGTACCGGCCATCGAGCGCGCGCTGGGGATGGCCTTACTGCCGGCGCATGTGTACGTCATCAGCCGCATGCCCAGCGAGCCGCTGGCCGCCGACATCGTGCCGGTGCTGGTGATTTCGCTCTTGCTGGCCTTCGTGGCCACGCTGTACCCGAGCTGGCGCGCCAGCCAGGTCAACCCTGCGCAGGCGCTGCGATATGACTGATGTATTTCCGAAGGAGGATGGACTCGAGCCAGGGCTGGTCCTGCAGGCGATGAACCTGCACAAGCGCTACGTGGAGGGCAGCGGCGCCAGCGCGCTGGACGTGACGGTGCTGCGCGGCCTGAGCCTCGAAGTGAAGCGCGGCGAAACGCTGGCCGTGGTGGGTGCATCGGGCTCAGGCAAGAGCACGCTGCTGCACCTGCTGGGCGCGCTGGACGCCCCTACCAGCGGCCGTGTGCTGCTGATGGGTCAGGATCTTGCCGCGCTCAGTCCCGCACAGCAGGGGCAATGGCGCAACCGGCACCTGGGTTTTGTCTACCAGTTCCACCACCTGCTGCCCGAGTTCAGCGCCCTGGACAACGTGGCCATGCCGTTGCGCATCCGCCGCCAGCCGCTGGCCGCAGCGCGCGCCGCAGCGCAGGCGATGCTGGCGCGTGTGGGCCTGGCGCAGCGCGTGGCGCACCATCCGGCCCAGTTGTCGGGCGGCGAACGCCAGCGCGTGGCCATTGCGCGCGCGCTCGTCACGCAGCCGGCCTGTGTGCTGGCCGACGAGCCCACCGGCAACCTCGACCGCGACACCGCGCACACGGTGTTCGAGCTGATGCTTGAACTGGCCCGCGACCACGGCACGGCCTTCGTGCTGGTGACACACGACCCTTCACTGGCCGCACGCTGCCAGCGCACGCTGGAGCTGGGCCGTTGAGCAAGGCGGCCGGCGCCGGGGCCTGGCTGGACGCCCTGCCCTACGAATGGCAGGTGGCCCTGCGCCAGGTGCGTGGCGCCGGCCAGGGCAGCAACCGTTTCATCGCCTTCATCTCACGCGTGTCGATGCTGGGCATTGCGCTGGGCGTGGCGGCGCTGATCGTGCTGCTGTCGGTGGTCAACGGCTTTCAGGTCGAGGTGCGCGACCGCATGCTGGGCCTGGTGCCGCACATCACGCTGGTGTTGCGTGACGGCGTGTTCAGCAACTGGCAGGAAGCGGCCCAGGCCGTACAGCAGAACCCGGCCGTGGTGGCCGCAGCACCCGCGGTGCTGGCCGAGGGGCTGCTGGGCCGCGGCGAGCAGCTGCGCGGCGTGGCACTGCGCGGCATCGACCCGGCCGTGGAAGGCACGGTGAGCCCGGTCGTGCGCGCACTGCCACCAGCGCTGCTGCAGCAGCTGCAGGCCGGCTCGATGAACGTGGTGCTGGGTCAGGAACTGGCGCGCGCGCTGGGCGTGAAGGCGGGCGACACGGTGACGCTGGTGCGGGCTGCCGGCAGCGGCAGCGGCAGCACAAGCGCGCCGCAGATGACGGCCTTGCGCGTGGCGGGCACCTTCTCGGCCGGCCACTTCGAGTTCGACAACACGCTGGCGCTGCTGCACTGGCAGGACGCTGCGACGCTGTTCAAGCTGACGGGCGTGAACGCGATCAACGTGCAACTGGCGCAAGCGCTGGACGCACCGGCCGTGGCGCGCACGCTGCAGGCCGGTCTGGGGTTTGGCGTCTCGGTGCGCGACTGGACGCAGGTCAACCGCACCTGGTTCGAGTCGGTGCAGCTGCAACGCCGCATGCTGGCGCTGATCCTGACGCTGATCGTGGCCGTGGCTGCGTTCAACCTCGTCAGCACGCTGGTGATGACGGTGACCGACAAACAAGGCGACATCGCCATCCTGCGCACGCTGGGCGCCAGCCCGCGCTCGATCATGGGCATCTTCGTCGTGCAGGGCCTGCTGGCCGGCCTGGTGGGCACCGCCGGCGGCGTGCTGCTGGGGCTGGCCATCGCCACCAACCTGGACGTCATGGTGCCGGCGCTGGAGCGCGCCCTGGGCACCACGCTGCTGTCGCCCAGCGTCTACCTCATCGACCACCTGCCCAGCATGCCGCTGGCTTCTGACGTGGTGCCGGTGTCGCTGGTATCGCTGGCGTTGTCGCTGGCCGCCACGCTGTACCCCAGCTGGCGCGCCAGCCGGCTGCAGCCGGCGCTGGCGCTGCGCGACGAGTAGTCGCAGCGTCGTGCAGCGCTGCTGCGGCGTCGTTGCAGGCTCACGGACGGCCCACACGGCGCAAAGTGCAAGTGCCGCCGAAGCGCGCCAGTGCTGTTGATGCGCCCTTGCGGGCAGAGTGGTCAGCGGGCTTTGCGCTGCGCGGCCACCAAGCCCAGGCCCAGCGCCGCCAGCATGGCCGTGCCAGGCAACGGCACCGGGGTCGACGGCGGCGGCGGCGGCGGCGCGGCTTCTTCGGTCAGGCCGCTGTAGCGCACATTCTGCTGCGAGTAGTTGTAGAACCCGAACCGGCCGTCGCTGAACACGCCCGCTACATCGAAGATGGTCTGGCCAAGGCCGAGCGCGCCCCCGGCGATGTCTATCTTGATGCGGTTTTCCTGGTACAGCATCGTGAAGTCGTACTCCACGTTGTCTTCCCACCCTTCGGTGGGGCCGTAGCGCGTGGCCAGGTTGTCAAAGCCGAACGCTGGGTTGTCGACACGGGCCCAGAATACCGGGTCGGCGTCGGCCGTCGGCACGTTGCCATTCACGCGGCTCAAGGCAAAACCCTCCAGCGACAGACCCTGATTGCCCTGCTTCCAATCAAAGAGCAGGAAGTTCATGTCCGTGCCGTTGGCCACGGGACCGTTGAAGCCGAAGACAAAGCCGATCAGATCGTCGTCGCCACCGGCTTGCTCAACCTTGATCTTGCCGCGCAGCGTGGTGTTGAACTGGTTGGCAGGGCTCACAAAGAAGGTGGGGTTGCCATTGATGGTCTGCAGCACCGAAGCACCGTCGGCGGCCACCACCCAGTTGCCGTGTGCCGCGGGCCCGCGCTTGGACCATGCGTTCAGGTCTATCGGCACTTCGGCAGCGCCGGCGAGGGAGCTCAGCACTGCCAGCGTGGCAACGGTCATCACACTCATTCGAGTCATCGTGTTCTCCAGAAGTTCAGGTGCGGATGGAGCCCCACTATATGAAGAAATCGTTCCGGAATCATTAGCCCTGCCCTCGATACGCCCCCCGGATGAGGGGGTCATCCCCGGAACAGGGGGCCGTGCGACGACGGCAGGCGACCGGGCAAGCGGGCAAGACAGACTGCCGGCGCTGCAACGCTCAGCCGGCCTGCCGAAAGGCCATCACCGCCTGGTTGCGCAGCGTGCGCACCTGCGCCATCTCGCGCTCGGGCAACGCCAGGCCGCCGACTCGGTCGGCGTCGGCATAGATGAGACCGAAGGTGGCGCCCTTAATGGCCAGCGGCAGCAGCAGAAAGGAAGGTGAGGCGACGTCGGGCCCATACCAGGCCGGCAAACGCTGGCGGATGGGCGCGTCAGTGGCGTCGGCTATCAGCGTGTCCACCGCCTTCAGGCACACCGCGCTGAAAAGGTCGATGGCGGTGCCGGCGACCGGCCTGGTGGCGATGTCGAATTTACGCAGCACCGTGTCGACGTCGTCGCCCAGACCGAAACGGCCCGTGATGTGCTGGCTGCGGGGGTCGCGCAGGCAGAACACCACGCGCTTCAGGTGCAAGGCGCGCAGCAGCGTCTCCAGGATCATGCGCAACACGGCGTTTAGCTGAAATTCGTCGCTGGACAGCGTGTTCATGACGTCCTGGATGCCGGCGGCCAGCATCTCAGCGGCGGCCGAAGTCGCGCCCTCCGGTGCAGCCATGGATGCACCCGCTGATGCACCCGCCGAAACACCCCCTGATGCAGCCGCTCAAACACCATCCGGCAACCCGGGGCCGTCGGCCGCTCCCGAGGCCGGCAGATCGCTCGGCACCTGCGCCGGCTCCACGGGGCTGCCGAAGGTCAGCAGCCGATGTGTGGCCGTGCCCGGCTGCACCACCAGGCCGATGGCCGGCGCCAGTTGCGCCACCGTGTGGCGCGCCTGCTCGGCGGCCGCGCAGATCTCGGCCGCAGATACATTCAGCACACGCGCATGTTGCTCGGCCAGCCGGCGCAGCTGCTGGCGCGCTGCTGCGGTGTCTTTCAGTTGCATCGTGAGAGCGACGTCGTTGGCCAGGGCAGCCAGCCAGCGGTGACGCTCGGCGCCGCGCGGCAAGGCCCGCGTGGGTGCTGCGCCCACCGGCCGGCGCAGCGCGCTGCGCAAACTGTCTGGCAGGCCCCAGCTCTTGGCCACGCCCACGCCCAGGGCTTCGAGCCCCAGCCCCAGCACTTGTCGGGCCGCAGCTTCGGACGACATCTCGGCCGGCTGGCCGGCCACGCCCTGGCTCAGCTGGCGGATGGCCGCGGCTTCTTCGGGCAGGTAGAACTCGGTCAGCAAGTGGCCGAGGTTGTGAAACAGCGCCGCCAGGTAAGCCTCTTCGGCATCGGTATCCCCCGCCGTCAGCTCGCTGGCCAGTTGCGCGGCCAGCAGCGAGCGCACAAACTCTTCGCGCAGACGCCCGGCCTGCGCCTTGTCCTGCATGCCCTCCAGCAGCACCAGCGACAGCGCCATGTTGCGGATGCCGGCAAATCCCACCAGCGCCACCGCACGCGACACGGTGCTGATGCCACCGCCTCCGGTGCGGCTGTAATGCACGGTGTTGACCATGCGCAGCAGCTTTTGCGTCAGCGACACGTCTTTCAGGATCTCGCCGGCCAGGCTGGCCAGGCTTTCGGTGTCCGAAGCTGCGATGCGCTGGATACGCGTCACCGCGCGGGACAGCGACGGAAAGTCGCTGCTCGCATGCATGCGGTGCAGCAGCAGCTCCAGCGCGCTCGGTTCGCCGTCGCCCAGCGACACCTCGTGATGGGGCAGTGGGGCAGGCGGGTGGGCCACCGGCTCAGACATGCGGGCTGACAGGACCATGGAGCTCGGAATGGCGCATCCCCTGATTGGAAAGCAAGCAGCGCGCTCCATAGCTGCAAACAGCAAGGGGTTCAGGAAGGACTTCCGCGCCTTGCCGCGCCTGGCAAGCTGCAGCGCTCCACAATCGCAACCATGCACCTGTTGAATGTCGACCTTCACTGCCACAGCAACGTGTCTGACGGCACGCTGCCTCCCGAGGCCGTGGCGGCGCGCGCGCACGCGCAGGGCGTGGACGTCTGGGCGCTGACCGACCACGACGAACTGGCCGGGCAGCAGCGTGCCCGCGATGCCGCGCTCGACCTGGGCCTGGGCTACCTGAGCGGCACCGAAATCTCGGTCAGTTTTGCCGGTGAGACGGTGCACAGCGTGGGCCTGGGTTTCGACGTCGGCAACCGCGCGTTGGCCGACGGCCTGGCTGCCACCCGCGCCGGGCGGCTGCAGCGCGCACGCGACATGGCTGCCAGCCTGGCGGCAGCCGGCATCAACGGTGCTTTCGAGGGCGCGCTGCGCTACGTGAGCAACCCCGACCTGATCTCGCGCACCCACTTTGCGCGCTTCCTGGTCGAAGCCGGCCATTGCCCGGACACCCACAGCGTGTTTCGCCGTTACCTCAAGGAAGGCATGCCGGGCTACGTGCCCCACCAATGGGCGCGGCTGGGTGACGCGGTGCGCTGGATCACGCAGGCCGGCGGTGTGGCGGTCATTGCGCACCCGGCGCGTTACAAGTTCTCACCCACCGCCGAGTACGCGCTGTTCTCCGAGTTCATCGCCCACGGCGGGCAGGCGGTGGAGGTGATGACGGGCAGTCACAGCCACAGCGAGCAGGTTCGTTACGCCGACACCGCGCTCGAATTCAAGCTGCATGCGTCACGGGGCAGCGACTTCCACAGCCCCGAAGAGAGCCGCGTCGACCTGGGACAATTGCCCGATCTGCCGGGCACGCTGAAACCGGTGTGGGAGCTGCTGACACCGCGCATTCAGCGCCGCACGAGCCGGGCTGGGTAAGCCTCGCCGGGTGAGCAGCGCCGGGTGAGCCGTGCCCGGTGAGCGGCGGTTCCGGCACCTCGCGCGAACGACAGCTTGACGCCGCCTTTTGCTGCTGCGCACAAAAAATCGCGCGTACCAACCCGCGTTCGGGCATAATCTTCGGCTGGCCTTGGCAACAAGGCCTACCGTTCATCCCCTTCGGCCTCCAGGCGCTGCGGTCTTCACCGCCAGAATCGGTTCATCTCGAACCCGTTCTAAAGAGCGTGCTTCTCCGGGTCGGCGGCGATGCCGTCGCTGGTCCCCACCCGGACACTCCACTGCGACCACACCCCCTGCGGGGACCACGATGCTTCTCTGAAGTCAACGTGGCTCCGCTGGCGTGCCCTTGCGCATTCACTTTGCCGCGCAGTGGTCGCCACGTCCTGAGAGAGCACCTGAAATGAGTTTCGAACCCCTGGGCCTGATGGAGCCCCTGACCCGCGCACTCGCCGCGGCCAATTACACCCAAGCCACCACCGTGCAAGAGCAGGCGATTCCAGCCGTGCTGGCCGGCAAGGACGTGATGGTGAGCAGCCGCACCGGCAGCGGCAAGACAGCCAGCTTCATGCTGCCGGCGCTGACGCTGGTGCTGAAGGCCCGCGAAGAGCAACGCCTGGCGCGCGCGCAGCAGCAACCGGCCGCACCGCGCGACGCGCAAGCACCCGAGCAAGGCCGTGGCGACTTCCGCGAAGGCCGTGGCCGCCGTGACACCGGCCGAGATGCGGGCCGCGACACCGGCCGCGACGTCCGTTTCGACAGCACCCGAAGCTACGCCAAGCCCACCGGCCCGCGCGTGCTGGTGCTGTGCCCCACGCGTGAACTGGCCATGCAGGTGGCCAAGTCAGCCATGGACTACGGCCGCTACGTGCCTGGCCTGACGGTGGCCACCGTGGTCGGCGGCGTGCCCTACCCGGCCCAGCTGAAGGCTCTGCGCGGCCCGCTGGACATTCTGATCGCCACCCCCGGTCGCCTGATCGACCACATCGGCGCCGGCAAGGCCGTGCTCGACAACATCCAGTTGCTGGTGCTCGACGAGGCCGACCGCATGCTCGACATGGGCTTCATCGACGACATCAACCACATCGCCAGCAACACGCCCAAGACGCGCCAGACGGTGATGTTCAGCGCCACCTTTGCCGGCGCCACCGGCAACCTGGCCAAGGAACTGCTGCGCGAGCCGCTGCGCATCGACGTCGCTTCGCACACCGACACGCACGCCGATATCGAGCAGCGCCTGCACTGGGCCGACGACTTCATGCACAAAAACGCGCTGCTCGACCACATCCTCACCGGGCGTGAAGTCGACCAGGCACTGGTCTTCACCAGCACCCAGCGCGACGCCGAGGTGCTGGCCGACCGCCTGGCCGAGATGGGCCACTCGGTGGAAGCGCTGCACGGCGGCATGCCGCAGGGCCGGCGCAACCGCGTGCTGCAGAACATGCGCAGCAAGCGCGTGCGCGTGCTGGTGGCCACCGACGTGGCCGCGCGCGGCCTGGACGTGCCGACGATCAGCCACGTCATCAACTTCGGCCTGCCGATGAAGGAAGAAGACTACGTGCACCGCATCGGCAGAACAGGGCGCGCTGGTCGCACCGGCCTGGCGGTGACGCTGGCCGAGCGGCGCGACTTCGGCATGATCCAGCGCATCCAGCGCTTCACCACGCAGCGCATGCCGGTGGCCACCATCACCGGCCTGGAGCCCAAGCGCGTCGAGCCCAAGGCCATCGTGCGGCCGGCCGGCGCTCCGGGCGGCAAGCCTTCGTTCGGCCCCCGGCCGGGCGGTTTTGGCGGCAAGCCTTTCAGGCCTGCCGGCAAGACCTTTGCCAAGAAACCCGGGCCGCGCCCGGCTCGCTGATGCCGAAGGGCCTGTGCCCGGCGACACCAGTCCACAGAAAACGGCGCTTCGGCGCCGTTTTTTTTCGACCTCAGAGACTCAGCATCGAGGTGGCAGCCTTGCCGCCGATCAAGGGCGGCGTTGCGAAACCGCGCCACAGTGGCCGCAACCGCAGCGGGTCCTGCGGTCGCCGGCAGCGCCCACTGACTCACAGCCGCTGGCAGAACTCCGCCAGGTGGCTGCGCAGCCACTGGTGGCCGGTGTCGGCAGCCTGCGACTCGTGGCAGATCAGATAGACCGGGAACTGCGGCACGCGCAGCGGCAGCAGGTGCGACTTGAGCCGGAAGTTGTCGGCATAGAGCAGCGCCATGCGGCGTGGCAGCGTGCAGACCATGTCGGTGCTCTGCACCATCACCGGCATCGAGATGAAGTGCGGCACGGTGACGGCAATCTGCCGCTGCAGGCCGCGCTTGGACAGGGCCAGGTCGATCATCGGCCGCGAGTTCGACGGCGTGCCCAGAACGATGTGGCGCATCGCCAGGTAGGTCTCCAGCGTCATGCGTTCGCTCAGGCCCGGGTGGTCGCGCCGTGACAGGCACATCAGCGTCTCGGTCACCACGCACTGGTTGCTGAAGCGCGCCTCCTGCAGCGGAAAGTAATCGAGCGCCAAGTCGATGGTGCCGTCGCGCAATTCGTTCTTGATCGCCGCACTGACCTCGGCGCGGATGCGGATGCGCACGCCTGGCGCCACCTCGGCCAGCCACTGGATGAAGCCCGGCAGGATGACCGACTCGCCGTAGTCCTCGACCGCAATCACGAACTCGCGCTCGGCGCGCGCGAAGTCGAAGCGGTCGTCGCCGCGCAGGCCGCGCTCCAGTGTGGTCAGCGCCTGGCGGATGGGGTCGGCCAGGGTCTTGGCGCGGGCCGTGGGCAGCATGCCGCCGGCGGTGCGCTCGAACAGCGGGTCCTGCAGGCGCTCGCGCAAGCGGGCCAGCGAGTTGCTGACCGTGGGCTGCGACAGATGCAGCTTGCGCGCGGCCTTGGAGATGCTGCGCTCGCCGTAGATGGCGTCGAAGATCAGCAGCAGGTTGAGGTCCAGGGTGCGCAGGTTCACGGCTGCATCGTATTCGGATCCCGAATATTGACCATTCAACATCGAAAGTTGCCGAATGAAGGACGCCCGCCCACACTGAACGCAGAACAGAGACAGGAGACAAAGCGGATGGCCGAACCTGACGGGGCGGCAAACTGGCCCGCATGCCGCCTTCATGCAGTGCCTTCGAGCTGATCTTCGACATCGCCAGCCAGCGCGAGGGCATGGCCGCCTTCACCGCGCGGCGCCCCGCCCTTTTCGACAGCCGCGACGACACAACCCACTTTGCCTGCCCGAGGACCCCTTCCCATGCGCTCAGAAGTTGCCATCGTCGGCTGCGGCCGAACCCCGTACAGCCGCGCCAAACCCGGCGAGCCGGTGCGCACCGTCGACGACTACATCGCCTGGGCCGCTGAACTGGCGCTGCAACAGGCCGGCCTGTCGAAGAACGATTTCGATGGCCAGGGCCTGGGCGTGGCGCACGCGGAGGTGGCGCACACGGTGAACTGGTCGGCCGCGGTGGCCGAGAACCTCGGCATCAGCCCCACCGTGCTGCTGCGCGCCGACCAGGGCGGCGCATCGGCCTCGTCGATGCTGATCCGCGCCGCGGCGATGATCCACGCCGGCATCGTCGACCGCGCGCTGGTGGTGGGCGCCGACACGCCGCTGAACATGCCCTCGGTGGCGCCGGGCCTGCCGCTGTCGCCCGAGCGCACGCGCGGCGTGTACTGGGACTTCCAGGGCCCCTTCGGCGTGATGGGGGCCAGTGCGCAGTTTGCACTGGTGTTGCAGCGCTACATGCACGAACACAGCCTGACGCCCGAGCAAATGGGCAAGGTGGCGGTCAACGCGCGCTACCACGCCTCAATGCACGAGGGCGCCATCTACCGCAAGCCCTTCACGCTGCAGGAGTACCTGGATTCGCGCATGTTGTCCGACCCCATCCGGCTGCTCGACTGCGTGCCCATCGTCAACGGCGGCCTGGCCTACGTCGTCACTTCGGCGAAGACCGCGCGCACGCTGACCGACCGGCCGGTCTACCTGCGCGGGTTCGGCGAAATCAACAACTTCTACCGCGGCTCGCGCACGCTGCCCGACGTGACCACCACCGGCTTCACCGAGTCGGCGCCCAAGGCCTTCAAGATGGCCGGCGTGAGCCACCAGGACATCGACTTTTTCCAGCCCTACGACGACTACCCCTTCGTCGCCATCATGACCATCGAGGACCATGGCTTCTGCGCCAAGGGCCAGGGCGGCCGCTTCGTCGAAGAACACGACCTGCACTTCGACGGCGACTTCCCGATGTCCACCGACGGCGGCCAGCTCTCCGGCGGCCAGCCCGGCGGCGCCATCGGCGGCTTCATGCCGCTGGTGGAGTCGGTGGCGCAATTGCGCGGCGAGGGCGGCGCGCGGCAGGTGAAAGACGCGCGCATCGGCATCTCCTGCGGCTTCGGCGGCATCCCTTACGGGCGGCCTGGCCGCACCTGCATCTCCCTGGTCCTGTCGACGGAGCCCTGAACATGGACTACACCACCTCGAACAAGCCGCTGCCCACCATCACCGACCTGACGCGCCCGTTCTGGACCGCCGCCAAGGCCGGCCGGCTGGTGCTGCAGAAGTGCGACCGCTGCGGCACCTTCAATTTCCATCCCAAGGCCTGGTGCATCAATTGCGGCAGCCGCGCGCTGACCTGGACCGAAGCCCAGCCCACGGGCACGGTGTACTCCTTCACCATCTCGCGCTCGGTGGCCATGAACTATCAAGGCTGGCAGGCCGACCTGCCGGTGTTGATGGGCCTGATCGACCTCGACGATGGTGCGCGCATGTATGGCCAGCTCACCAGCTGCCGGCCCGAGGACATCCGCATCGGCATGCGCGTGAGCGTGTGGTTCGAGTCCATCAGCGACGAGGCCGGCATTCCGAAGTTCCGCCCCGTGCCGGCGGCCTGAAAGGCCGGGAGGCCATCCCATGCAGCCCACTCCCGACCCCGCCGTGCTGAAGCAGGCCGGCATGATCGACGTGCCCTTCGACTGGCAGGATGCGCTGCGCCTGGACGAGCTGCTCACGCCCGAAGAAGTGATGGTGCGCGACAGCGCGCGCAAGTACGCCCAGGAGCGGCTGATGCCGCGCATCCTGATGGCCAACCGCAACGAGACCTTCGATGTCGAGGTCATGCGCGAGATGGGCGAGCTGGGGTTCCTGGGCGCCACCATCCAGGGCTTCGACTGCGCCGGCATCGGCTACGTCAGCTACGGCCTGATCGCGCGCGAATTCGAACGCGTCGACACCTCGTTCCGCTCGGCACTGGGCGTGCAGAGCACGCTGTCGATGATGCCGATCTATCTCTTCGGCAGCCAGGAACAGCGCGAACGCTACCTGCCGGCCATGGCGCGGGCCGACAAGCTCGGCTGCTTCGGCCTCACCGAGCCCGACCACGGCTCCGACCCCGGCTCGATGAAGAGCCGGGCACGCAAGGTCGATGGTGGCTGGCGCTTGAGCGGCAGCAAGACCTGGATCACGCACGCGCCCATCGCCGACCTGATGATCGTCTGGGCCAAGGACGACAACGGCCGGGTCGGTGGCTACATCCTCGAGCGCGCCATGAAGGGCTTGTCGACGTCGAAGATCGAAGGCAAGTTCTCGGTGCGTGCCTCGCCCACCGGCGAGATCCACATGGACGACGTCTTCGTGCCCGAGGCGCAACGGCTGCCCGGCGCGCGCGGCCTCGCAGCGCCCTTTGCGTGCCTGAACAACGCCCGCTTCGGCATCTGCTGGGGCGCGATGGGTGCGGCCGAATTCTGCTGGCACGCGGCGCGCCAGTACACGCTGGACCGCAAGCAGTTCGGCCGCCCGCTGGCCGCCAACCAGCTGGTGCAGAAGAAGCTGGCCGACATGCAGACGGAGATCACGCTCGGGCTGCTCGGCTGCCTGCACCTCAGCCGGCTGCGTGACGCCGCAAAGGCCAGCCCGGAGATGATCTCGCTGCTCAAGCGCAACTGCGCTGGCAAGGCGCTGGACATCGCACGCGCCGCTCGCGACATGCATGGTGGCAACGGCATCGCCGACACCTACCACGTCATCCGCCACCTGATGAATCTGGAGACGGTGAACACGCTCGAAGGCACCCACGACATCCACGCGCTGGTGCTGGGTCGCGCGATGACCGGCATCTCCGCGTTCAACTGAGAGTTCGTGACCCCATGACCCGCGCCGATGCCATCCATGGCCTGATCCACCCGCGTTCGATCGCCATCGTCGGCGCCTCGGCCGATCTCTCGAAGATCAACGGCCGACCGCTGAAGTTCCTGATCGAGAAGGGCTACACCGGCCGCATCCTGCCGGTGAACCCCAAGTACCCGCAGATCGCCGGCCTGTCTTGCTCGCCCGACATCGCCAGCCTGCCCGAGGCGGCCGACCTGGCCATCATCGCGGTACCGGCGCGCGAGGTGCTGGCCAGCATCGACGCGCTGGGCCGGCGCGGCGTGCGTGCGGCGGTGGTGTTCAGCTCTGGCTTCGGCGAGACCGGCCCCGTTGGCCTGCAGCTCGAGCAGGCGGTGGTCGATTGCGCGCGCGGCCACGGCATGGTGCTGTGCGGGCCGAACTGCCTGGGTTTCGTCAACGCCTTCGACAAGGTCTATGCCACCTTCAGCCAGTACGCCGACGGCGAGACCGGCCCCGGGCCGATCGCCTTCGTCACGCAGTCGGGCGCTTTCGGCACCGCCATTGCGGCCCTCGCGCGCCAGCGTGGGCTGGGCCTGGGTTACTTCATCAACACCGGCAACCAGGCCGACCTGGACTTCAGCGAGTTGATGGACAGCGTGATCGACGATCCGCGCATCCGCGTGGCGGCGGGCTACCTCGAAGGGCTGGAGGACGGCGCGGCGCTGATTCGCCTGGCGCAGCGCTGCCAGGCGCTGGGCAAGCCGCTGGTGCTGACCAAGGTCGGCCGCATGGCATCGGGGCAGCGCGCAGCGGCGTCGCACACCGGCGCGCTGGCCGTGGCCGACACGGTGTTCGACGCGGTGATCCGCCAGTACGGCGTGCTGCGCGCGCGCAACGAAGAGCAGATGCTCGACATGCTGCAGGCACTGAGCCAGGACCGACCCGCGCGCGGCACCGGCCTGGGCATCGCCACGCAGTCGGGCGGGGCCGGCGTGATGATGGCCGACCGTGCCGAGGAAGTCGGCCTCACGATGCCCGAGCTCGGCCAGGCCACCCGCGCCCGCCTGGCCCAGGTGATGCCTGCCTTCGGCTCGGCCGGCAACCCGGTCGACGTGACGGGGCAGTTCGTGGCGCGGCCCGAGCTGCTGACCGAGTCGGTGGTGGCGCTGCTGGCCGACCCCGCGGTGCACATCGGCATCGTCTGGCTGCAGCTGATGACGGCCCACGTCGACACGCTGGTGCGCATCTTCTGCGAAATCCGTGACCGCAGCGACAAGCCCTTCTTTGTCTGCTGGGTCGCCGCACCGGCCGAGGCCCTGCGCCGGCTGAATGCCCAGGGCATCGTCGTCTTCAGCGCGGGCGAGCGTGCGGTCGAGGCTGCGGCGGCGCTGGCGCGACACGGCCTGTTCAGGCGACGCGCGCCCGTGCTGATCGACCCGGCGGTGCTGGCGGCGCTGCCGCAAGATCTGCAAGACGGCGTGCAGCCCTCGGTGCAGGCCACCGCGTGGCTCGCCGCGGCGGGCGTGCCGATGGCCCCGGTGGCGCTGGCGCACGACGAAGACGAAGCGGTGGCGCTGTGGCGCGCCGTCGGCGGCGCTGTGGCCTTGAAGATCGAGTCGCCAGCCATCACGCACAAGACCGAGGTCGGCGGCGTGGCGCTGAAGCTCGACGGCGAGGCCGCCGTGCGCGCCGCCCACCGCAGCCTGCTCGAGCGAGCCCGCAGCCAGCGGCCCGGCGCGCGGCTGGACGGCGTGCTGGTGCAGCGCATGGGCGCCGGCCATCTCGAACTGGTGGTCGGTGCGCAGCGCGACCCAGTGTTCGGCATGGTGGTGATGGTCGGCCTGGGCGGCGTGCTGGTCGAGGTGCTGAAGGACGTGGCCTTCCGCCACGCGCCTTTCGACACCGACGAGGCGCTCTCGATGCTGTCCGAACTGCGCATGGGCGCCGTGCTCGACGGCGTGCGCGGCCAGCCCGGTGCCGACCGCGGCCAACTCGCCGACTTGTTGTCGCGGCTGTCACACTGGGTGGCCGCGATGCATCCCTGGCTGGCCGAACTCGACCTCAACCCGGTGCTGGTCGGCCCCGGCGGGCCGCAAGCCGTTGATTGCGTGATGATGTTCAAACGACAGGGGGCAGACCCTCGGATACCGACCCGGCCGGCACCGCCGGCACTTTCCTTTCCAACCCCACAGGAGACATTTAGATGACAAAGCATTGCCGGCACTTGCTGCCCCGGTTTCTCGCAGGCGCGGCCCTCTCGGCCATGGCGCTGGCCGTCGCACCGGCCTGGGCCCAGAGCGCCTGGCCGGCGCGCACGATCACGGTGATCGCACCCTACAGTGCCGGCGGCGACGCCGACCTGGCAGCGCGCAACTTCGCAGCGGCCGCGCAGAAGGTGCTGGGCCAGACGGTGGTAGTGGTGAACAGGGTCGGCGCCAGCGGCGTGATCGGGTCGGCCCAGGCCGTCGCCGCCCCCGCGGACGGCTACACGCTGCTGCTGGCACGCACAGGCTCGCAGTCCATCCTGCCCGCGATCCAGCCCACGCAAACCAAATACAAATGGGACGACTACACCTTCCTGGGCACGCTCGAGCTGAATCCTTATGGCTGCATGGTGAATGCCAAGTCGGCCTACAAGACCTTCGACGATCTGGTCAAAGCCATCAACAGCAACGGCAAGAAGCTCAACTTCGGCACTGCGGGCACGCTGACCACCAACGACATGGGTCCACGCCAGCTGTTCAGGCTGCTCAAGCTCAGCCCCGAGCAGACGCCGACCCAGATACCGTACAAGGGCACCGGCGACGCCACCTTGTCGCTGCTGGCGGGCGAGACCGAATTCGCCTGCGGCAGCATGGGCCCGTCGCTCAGCCACATCAGGGCCGGCAGCCTGCGCGCGCTGATCGTGACGACGCCCGAGCGCTTGGGCGCCGCGCCCGACGTGCCCACGGCGCGCGAGCTGGGCTATCCGGAGATGGAGAAGATCGTCGGCTGGAGCGCCCTCTTCGGCCCGCCGGGCCTGCCCAGGGACGTTCGCGATCGCCTGGTGGGCGTGCTGAAGACGATTTCCACCGACGCGGCCTGGCTGGCGGGCACCGCAGCCAGCGGCTCGGTGCCCTACGTGAAGTCGCCGGAAGAGACGCGCGAGTTCGCCAAGGCGCAGTTCGAGCTGTATCGCGCCCTGGGCGAGCAGATGGGCATCATCGACTCCCAGAAGTAGCCTGGCGATGCGGGGCGGCGGCGTGCCGACCGGGCCGCCCCCCGCCTGTCCCACCACCGATGGCCGCCACAGCAGGGCCTTCAAGAGGCCGGCGGCCCCTTCAGCGACATGATGAAGCCTTGCCCGCGCACCGAGGCGACACACTCGGGCGCGTCCAGCTGCGGTCTCCAGATTCAAGCCTGCGAACGCGTGGCTGGCAACGGGTAGCTGCCGGCTTCAGGTTCACGTGCTTTCTCGCGCCTCGATCCTGAAGGGCACCGACACCGTTTCGGGTGGCAAGCCATCTCCGGCATGCCGGACCTGGATGGCGCGCAACAGCAACTCACCGGCCGCTTGGCCGATGCCGACGCAATCCACGGCCACCGTGGTCAGGCGCGGATGGCAGGCGGCGCCGACTTCAAAGCCGCCGAAGCCGGCAATCGCCAGCCGCTGTGGCACCGCCCAGCCGCGGCGCTGGCATTCCATCAGCGCACCGAAAGCAGCATGGTCGGAGACGCAGACCACGGCGTCGACGTCGGGCCAGCGCTGCAGCAACTCCACCACGCCTTGCGCGCCGTGCGCCATCGACACCGGCGCGTGGCCGATGCTCAGCGTGCGGCCCGCGGGCAGCCCCAGGGCCTGCACGGCCGCTTCAAAGCCGCGCCGGCGGTCGGCGCCGCGCGCGTCGCTGCCGGGAACGCCACCCATGAAGGCCAGGCGGCGGTAGCCCTTGGCGTGGAGGTGACGCACCAGTTCGCCGGTGGCTTCGGCGTTGCTGAAGCCCACGTTGTGTTCGATGGGATCAGACAGCAAATCCCAGGTTTCGACGACCGGCACTGCAGCGGATTCGAGCAGCGTGCGGGTCAACGCCGTGTGGCTGCCGCCGGTGACGATGACACCCTCGGGGCGGCGCGCCAGCATGGCCTTGAGCAGCCGCTCTTCGCTGTGTACGTCGTAGTCGGTGTAGCCCAGCAGCAGCTGCAATCCTCTGGCTTCGACAGCTGCGGTCAGGCCGTGCGCCGTGTCCGAGAAATTGGAGTTGTTCAACGCCGGTATCAGCGCTGCGACGAAGCCCGAGCGCTGGCTTGAAAAGGTGCGCGCGGTCTGGTCGATCACGTAGCCCATGTCGCGGCAAGCGGCCAGGATGCGCTGGCGCAGTGCTTCACTGTCGCTGCGGTTGCGGCTTTCGCCACGGCTGAGCGCACGCGACACGGACATCTTCGACACGCCCACACGCGCAGCGACATCGGCCATCGTGACGCTGTGCCTGGCCTGGCGGGATAAAGGCGTGGCCGCCTGCGCATCGGCGCCGGGTAGGTCATGCTCGTTCACCAGTTTGGGCTGGGGATCGGGATCGGGATCAGGATCAGGATTGCGCTTGGGCAACGGGTTCTCCGAAAAGGCGGTGCTCTGCCATCATATTTTTTCGGCACCTCTCAACCGGGCGGGAAAGTACCAGTTACCGGTAACAGCCACAGTGACGACACTGCTGCCGTTCCGTCACTTCGTCTTTTCTGTGTCTGCAGCGCCATGACCTCTGTCCAAGTTCTCGACCCCCGTTTTGCCCCCGTCGCCGCCGGCGCCGGGCCGCTGACACGGCTGTGCACGGGCGCCATCTGGAGCGAAGGCCCGGTGTGGATGCACGAAACGCAGACGCTGCTGTGGAGCGACATCCCGAACAACCGCATGCTCAGCTGGCACGCGCAGCGCGGCATGGTGGTGTGGCGTGACGCGGTGGAATACACCAACGGCCATGTGCGCGAGGCCGACGGCGCGCTGCTGCACTGCTCGCACGGCCAGCGCGCCATCCTGCGCACGCGCATGGACGCACAAGGCCTTGCGCTGGCTGACGAGACGGTGGTCAGCCATTACCAGGGCCGGCGCCTGAATTCGCCCAACGACATTGTCGTCAAGCGCGATGGCAGCCTGTGGTTCACCGACCCGCCCTACGGCATCCTCAGCGACTACGAAGGCCACCAGGCTCCCAGTGAACTGGGCGACTGCTATGTCTTCCGCTTCGACCCCGGCAGCGGCGCCTTGCGCATCGTCAGCGACTATGTCGAAGAGCCCAACGGCCTGGCGTTTTCGCCCGACGAATCGGTGCTCTACGTCAGCGACACCTCGGCCGCCTTGCGCAAGGACCGCGGCGGCCACCACCACATCGTGGCTTTCAACGTCGTCGCCGGGCAGGACCTGGCCCACCCACGTGTCTTCGCCGTCATCGAGCCCGGCCTGAGCGACGGTTTTCGCGTCGATGTGAACGGCTTCGTTTACACCAGCAGCGAAGACAGCGTGCAGGTCTACCACCCCGACGGCACCCGCATCGGGCGCATCCCGGTGCCTGAAAAAGTGGGCAATCTGGTGTTCGGCGGCGTTAAAGGCGACGAGCTGTTCATCTGTGCCAGCACGTCGCTGTATCACACCCGCCTGGGCACGCGCGGCGCCACCTCATGGACTGGTTGATGACGCCGATCAGTGGCAGCGCCAGCCACCAGATTGCACCGTGGGCGATGTGGCACGCGCGCTGCATGGTGCTGGCCTGGGGGGTGTTGTTGCCGGTGGGCGCACTGGTAGCGCGGTTCTTCAAGGTCTTGCCGGGCCAGGACTGGCCCCGGACACTCGACCACAAAGGCTGGTGGCATGCGCACCGTGCGCTGCAGTGGTCGGGTGTGGCGCTGATGGTGCTGGGACTGTGGCTGGTGTGGTCGCGCCCGGGCAGTGGCGCCACTGCAGCGCTGGGCACGCTGGGCGGCAGCCACGCGTGGGCGGGCTGGGCCGTGTGTGCGCTGGGCGCGCTGCAGGTGGTGGGTGCATTGGCGCGCGGCAGCAAAGGCGGGCCGACCGACACCACGCTGCGCGGCGACCACTACGACATGACCCCCTGGCGGCGCCTGTTCGAACGCCTGCACAAGGGCCTGGGCTGGCTGGCGGTGCTGGCCTGCGTGGGCGTGGTGGCGTCAGGCCTATTGCTGGCCGACGCGCCGCGCTGGATGCCGCTGCTGCTGGCCGCCTGGTGGCTGGTGCTCATCGCGGCTTTCGTGCAGCTGCAACGCAGCGGCCGCTGCATCGACACCTACCAGGCCATCTGGGGCCCGAACCCTGCGCACCCCGGCAACCAGCGTCGGCCCATCGGCTGGGGCGTGCGGCGCCTGCGCTGACACCGCCGCGTCAAAGACCAGGACCCCAGCCGATGTCCCACCTTGAATTGCGCCACCTCGTCAAACGCTTTGGCGATGTCACCGTCGTGCAGCAGCTGGACCTGGCCGTGGCGCAGGGGGAGTTCGTCGTCTTGCTGGGCGAATCGGGTTGCGGCAAGAGCACCACGCTGCGCATGGTGGCCGGCCTTGAAGAAGTCACCGAAGGTCAGGTACTGATCGGCGGC
>JBBQMM010000021.1:0-20102 GCA_038328935.1 Burkholderiales bacterium | reverse complement strand
CGCATCCCCTATCCGGCCGGGTCGGAACATGGCCTGGGTGCCTGGGACCCCGAACTGGGCGTGGGCAGCATCGACAAGGCGCGCCTGGAAGCCGAACTGCGCCCGGTGCGCGATTTTCAACAGCGCCACGCCTGCCCGGTGTACGTGGGCGAATTCGGTTGCGTGCGCTGGGCGCCCGACGGATCGGCGTTGCGCTGGGTGCAGGACTGCTTGCTGCTGTTTCAACAAGCGGGTTGGAGTTGGACTTTCCACTCCTTTCGCACCTGGCCGGGCTGGGACGCCGAGATTGACTCCGAGTCGGTGGACGCGCGCGCGCGCACCGATCAGGCCCCTGTGATGCAGGCCTTGCGTACAGCCATGGCGCCTGCGGTCAGCGCAGCCAGAAAGCGGCCATGAAAGCGGCCATGAAAGCGAGCCTGAACGTGCGCCGACGTCGCATCCTGCTTTCCGCGTTTGCCTGCTCGCCGCACGTCGGATCCGAGCCCGGTGTAGCCTGGCACTGGGCCATCGAACTGGCGCAGCGCCATGACATCGTGTTGCTCACCCACGCGCACTACCAGGAAGAGATCGAAGAGGCATTGCGTGCGTGCCCACGCCCCGGCCTGCAGTTCCACTACTTTCGGGTGCCCGGTGTCGGTGGGCACCCGCATTGGCAGCTCAATTCAAGGCTGTACTACCTGGCCTGGCAATTCGCGGTACGACAGCGAGTGCGCGGTCTCCTGGCCCAACAGGCCTTCGACCTCATCCACCATCTCACCTGGGGCAGCTACCGCTTGCCTGGGCGCCTGGGTGGCCTGGGGCCCCCGCTGGTCATCGGCCCGGTAGGCGGCGGAGAGGGTGCGCCCTGGCGTCTGTACCGCCGCTTCCCCTGGCGCGAACACCTGTTCTATGCGGCTCGCCAGGCTTCGATTCAATGGAGCCGCTTCGACCCCTTCGTGCGCTTGAGCATGCGACATGCGCAGCTGGTGCTGGCCAAGACGCATGAAACACACGCCGCGCTCCCCTCATTTGTGCACGGCCGCGTGCTGCTGGCCAGCGAGATCGGCATTGCAGCGCCTGCTGCGGCACCGCCACGGCCGGCGCGGCAGACCACACCGCTGCGCTTGTTGTACGCGGGGCGCCTGCTGGGAGGCAAAGGGCTGCCCTACCTGTTGCTCGCCATGCGCTTGCTGCGATCAAAAGGGCTGCCGGTACGGCTGGATGTGGCCGGTGACGGCCGCTTGATGAGTTGGGCCCAGGCGCAGCTGACGCAATTCGGACTGCACGACAGCGTGCAACTGCTGGGCATGGTGCCGCGCGTCCAGATGAGCGCTCTGTACGAGGCGGCCGATGTGCTCGTCTTCCCAAGCTGGCACGACTCCAGTGGCAATGTCGTGGCCGAAGCGCTGGCCCGCGGCTTGCCCGTGCTGTGCCTGGACTTGGGAGGCCCGCGTTACGTGGCCGATGAGCACAGCGCTGTGGTGGTGAACACCCACGGCCTGGACGCGGCCGGCGTGGCCCATGCACTGGCGCGAGAGATCGAAGCTTTGCTGGACCAGCCGCTACGGCTCGCCGCACTGTCCGCAGGCGCTCGCAATCGCGCCGGCCAGCTAGGATGGGGCGCTCAGGTTGCGCGCGCCTACGAGCAGATCGAACAGCGCCTGGGCTGGACAGCGCCGTCCGATGCTGAAGCCTCATCCGTCGTCGTCGTCGAAACCTTGGCCAATGCGGCAGGGGCACCGGGTTCGCCACACGCCTGCACGGCGACGCCATGAGCCGCCTACCGTCGCGCACGCTGCGCATCTTGGGCATCCGCGGCGTGCCCGCCGCGCATGGCGGGTTTGAAACCTTTGCCGAACAGCTTGCGGTCTACCTGGTGCAGCGCGGTTGGCGGGTCATCGTGTACTGCCAGGAAGACGAAGCCGGGCCCGTGGTGCTCGACATCTGGCAGGGTGTCGAGCGCGTGCGGATTCCCGTCACGCTGGGGGGCGCCAAGGGCACCATGTGGTTCGACTGGCTGAGCATCCGGGACGCAGCAAGGCAGGGCGACCTGTGCCTCACCCTGGGCTACAACACGGCGCTCTTCTGCGTCTGGTTGCGCCTGTCGGGTGTGGCCAACATCATCAACATGGACGGCATCGAGTGGCGACGTTCGAAGTGGGGCAGCCTTGCCAAGACCTGGTTCTGGATCAACGACTGGCTGGGTAGTTGGCTGGGCAACCACTTGGTGGCCGACCATCCGGAGATCGAAGCCCACCTGGCAACACGCACCCACCGCAGCCGCATAACGACAATTCCTTACGGTGCGATACCGGCCCAGCATGCCGGTACCGAATGGCTGCACGAATATGGCCTGGAGCCGGGCCGCTACCTCACGCTGATTGCGCGGCCCGAGCCGGAAAACTCCATCCTTGAAGCGGTACGCGGCTTTTCCTGCCGTGCCCGTGGCTTGAAGCTGGTGGTGTTGGGCAACTACTCGGATCAGCAGGAGTACCACCGCGCCATTCAAGACGCTGCCAGCGAAGAAGTGATGTTTCTGGGCGCCATCTACGACACGAAGAAGGTGCTTGCGTTGCGCAGGCACTGCATCGCTTACGTGCACGGCCACCAGGTGGGCGGTACCAATCCCTCGTTGGTGGAGTCTCTGGGCGCTGGCAACGCCGTGATCGCACACGACAACCGCTTCAATCGATGGGTGGCGGCTGACGCCGCGCGCTACTTCAAGGATGGCTTCGAATTCGACCGCGTGCTGACCCAGGTTCTTAGCGATGCCTCAACCCTGGCGCAGATGCGGCAGGCCAGCCAGGCCCGGTTTCTGGCTGCCTTTTCCTGGGCCAGCGTGCTGGCCGAGTACGAGTCGCTGTTCCTGCGTGTGATGGGCTGCGAGCCGGCTTCAAGCACCGTGCCAACCACGCCGGAGCACACCGGCGACGGCCTGCACCATGATGCGCAAGTCCAGACCCAGTGACCAACGGCGCAGGTAGTCCAGGTCCAGGTCGGTGCGTTCGCGCAACGCGCGGACCGAGTCGTCGGTGCTCCACGGGCCATTGATCTGCGCCCAGCCGGTGATGCCCGGCCTTGCCTTGTGTCGCACCATGTAGCCTTTGATCTGCTGCCGATACTCGGAGCCCAGAGCGATGGCATGCGGACTGGGTCCCACGACACTCAAGCGGCCCTGCAAGACATTGAAGAACTGTGGCAGGTCATCCAGCGAAAAGCGCTGCAGCCAACGCCCGAGCCGCGTGACCTCGCCGTCCACTTCCCTTTCGCCCTGGATGCGTTGCGCCTGCAGGCGGCGCAAGGTGCGGAACTTCGTCAGGATGATCTCTTCGCCATCCAGACCGATCCGCCTTTGACGGTAGAAGACCGGCCCCGGGCTGCTGATTCGAACACCCAGCGCCAGCAGCACCAACACGGGGGATGTGAGCAGCAGCACCACCGAGGCGATGCAGATGTCGCTGCTGCGCTTGATCAGTTCATTGGTGCCGGTAAAGGGCGTCTCGCAGATGCCGACCACCGCAAGCCCGCTCACGTCCTGCAGCCGCCCTTGCACGATGTGCGTCCCCATCACGTCGGGCACGAAGAACAGCGATGCCGTGGTGCCCTGCAGCCCGTCGATGAGCGACCGCATGCGGGGTTGCGACGCCATGGGCAAAGTGATGTAGACCTCGCGTACCCCGAGTTTGTCCACATAGCGGGCCACTTCGTCTATGCGACCCAGCCACTGCACCCGCGCCTCGGGCTCCAGGCGGCCATCCTGCCGGTCGTCGAAATAGCCCACCACGGTCCGTCGCGACGCGTCGCGTTGAGCCACCGCCTGCGCCGTCCGCAGCCCCAAGGTGCCGCCGCCAACCACCACGGCCTGGCGGCGCGCGTGGTCAGTTCCCTGCTGGCGCCGCACGAAAGCGCGCAGCAGCATCAGAGCCATCCAATAGAGCACGGGCGTCACCAGCACCCATTCCCAAACCAAGGGCCAGTCCAGTTCATCCAGACCTCGGGTGACGTAGGCGCTCAAGCCCAAAATGCACAACAACAAGGCCCAATTCAGCGCAATGTCCAGCGCCATCTGCAGAGGTTTGCGACCCAGGCGGGCTCGCCCGGGGAAAGTCAGCGCAATGATGAGCAGCGACAAGGCCGTCGCCCAAGGACCGAATGGCCGCCCACTCCAGATATGCAACAAATACCAGCAGGAGACGATGACCAAGGGCTCCAGTACCGCCGACAACAGCGAGGCGACGGATTGCGGCGCGGAAAAGAACGCACGCAGACTGGACGAGTCGTTGGCGGCGAGGCGGTCAAGCGAAGGCATGTGGATGACTGTAGATGCGAAACACTTGATCTGTTCGGGCCATGAACCGCCGCCCATGATCCGAATGGATCATGCCGCTGGGGCTTTGCAGCCCTGACAGTTGCCGGGCTGCAGCGGCCGAGCCGGTCGTGCCCGCGCGGACCTGCCCGATGCAGGGCAGTCACGGAACGCCTGACGCATTGCTGTCAAACGCGCTGCCCACAATCGTTGGCGCCAAGCCCAAGCCGCGCCCATGCCGACCAACGAGCCTCATGCCTGCCCGCCGCAGCGCCACCTTCTGTGGCGCGTCGTGGTGTTCGTGACCCTGTTTGCGGCCCTCCAGTCGGCCTACAGCGGCGCCCGGGGCGGCAGGCTGGAGCGCGCGGTCATCGACGTGGCCACGGTGCGAACTGCAGCGGTGTTGATCAACACCCTGTCGCCAGAAATAGGGGTGCGCAGCGAAGGCCCGCGCCTGAGGGCCGAGGGCGGCGGCCTGAATGTGCTCAACGGCTGCGAAGGCATTGAAGCAGCCTTTTTGCTGGTGGCCGCCATGGTGGTGGCTCCGATGGCGTGGCGCTGGCGCCTGTTGGGCCTGCTCGCCGGGCTGCCCTTGGTATTTGTGTTGAACCAGGGCCGGGTGCTGGCCTTGTTCTACGCCTTTCGCAGCGACCGCGCGCTGTTCGACCTGCTGCACGGGACGCTGGCGCCACTGCTGTTGATCGTGGCTGTGGGCGGTTTCTTCACGCTATGGCTGACCCGCTTTGGCGCGCAGCACCAGCCAACGCAAGTGCCATGACACTGGCCACCCGGCAAGCGCTCGTCACGGTAGCCACCGGCTTGCTGCTGTTGGCGCTTCTGTGGCGCTGGGGCGAGGCCAGCGTGCGCACCTTGCTGCCCGCTTTGCAAAGTGTGTTTGAACACTGCGTGCCCGAGTTCAAAGTGCTGGCCTTTGGTCTCGACCATGAACAAGCCGACCGCGTTCTGCGCGTGGAGGTGACACGCCAGCACTACGTGGTGCTGGGGGGAAGGGCGATTGAACCCAACAGTCTGGGCAGCGCCCAGGCCAGCACCTTGGCACTGCAAACCCTGTTTGGCCCGCTGCTGGCCCTCTGGGTGGCCTTGGCCTGGCCCTCGGCCGGGCCCTGGCGTCGGGGCTTGATGGTGCGCGGCCTGCGGCTGTCGTTGGCCGCCTTGCCAGCCGTGATGCTGGCGGTGCTCGACACGCCCGTGGTGCTGGCGGCGCAGCTGTGGCAGCTGATGGTGGATCACTACGCACCGGGTGACACCTCCGCGCTCATCGCGGCCAGCGCCGTTTTGCAAGGTGGCGGGCGCTTTGCCCTGGGCCTGGCTGCTGGCGCCTGCGCCGTGGCCGTAGCCCGCAGGTTGACGCCCACTCAAGGCGTCTCGCCGAACGGACTAAGCCGCTGCGAAGAGCATTCATCGAATGGGAACTTTGGCTCCGTAGCCTCGGGCTCGTTGATGAGAGCACGCCGATCCTCCGCGCTGCACATCCACCAACCCCAGCACACCAGGAGCCCGCATGGACCGCCCGAGCAGTGACGTTTACCAAACCCGTGGTGAAGACATCGAAGACATCGTTGTCAATCCGAGCAGCCATCCCGACTTCGCCAGCGTCGTTGCCGCCGCGCAGTCGCGCCGTGGCTTTCTGAAGTCTGGCGCCGGCGCTGCCGCGCTGGCATTCATGGGCATCCCTGCCCTCACGCCGACGCAGGCGCGCGCCGCGGTCGTTGCTGGTGCAGCTGGTGCCAGCGTGACGCTGAGCTTCAACTCGGTTCCCGCCGTCGGCAACGACCTCGTCGTCGTGCCCAGCGGCTACAACGTCAACGTGCTCTATGCATGGGGCGACCCGATCGGCAAGGCCGGTCTGCCTGCAGGCACGCCCGCCTGGTCTGGCATGGCCAGCGAAACCGCGGCCGAGCAGGAACTGCAGTCCGGTGCCCACCACGACGGCATTCACTTCTTCCCCTTCCCGGCGCGCGGCGGTGGTGCCACGGCGGGCCTGTCCAACGTGCGCGGCCTGCTGGCGATGAACCACGAGTACGTGGACCAGGGCCTGCTGTTCAACGACGGCATGGCCGGCTGGAACCTGGCCAAGGTGCGCAAGTCGCAGGCTGCCCACGGCGTGTCGGTGGTCGAAGTCATGCGCAATGCGATGGGCTGGCAGGTGGTGCGTCCCTCGCCCTATGCCCGCCGCGTCACGACCAATACGCCGGTGAAGTTCAGCGGTCCCGCCACGTCGCTGACCGGCGCCGACGGCTTGGGCACGCTCAACAACTGCGCCCACGGCTACACGCCCTGGGGTACCTACCTGACTTGCGAAGAGAACTGGAACGGCTACTTCGGCGCCACGCGTCTCAATGCCACCACCAGCCTGCCCGAAAACGACATCAGCTACCTGCCCACCGCACTGGACGCGCGCTACGGCGTGAACGCGGGCGGCTTCGGTTACAACTGGCACCACTACGACAGCCGCTTCGACCTGAAGGTCGGCGGCCAGGCCGAGACGCAACGCTTTGGCTGGGTGGTGGAGATCGACCCGTTCAACCCCAACGCCGCGCCGATCAAGCGCACCGCGCTGGGCCGCTTCAAGCACGAAGGCGCCGAGCACACGATGGCCGCCGATGGCCGGGTGGTGATTTACAGCGGCGACGACCAGGCCGGTGAGTACATCTACAAGTTCGTCACCAAGAACAAGTTCAGCCCGACCAACCGCGCTGCCAACCTGAACCTGCTGGACGAAGGCACGCTGTACGTGGCGCGCTTCGACAGCGGCGCGGGCGCGGGCGACAACATGGGCACCGGCGTGTGGCTGCCGCTGACCCTGGACAACCCGGCCATCGCCGCAGGGTTCAACTCGCTGGCCGCCATGCTGGTGAACACGCGCCGCGCTGCCGACCTGGCCGGCGCCACGCGCATGGACCGTCCGGAGTGGATCGCCGCCAACCCGACTGCGCCCGGCGAGATCTACTGCACGCTGACCAACAACTCGGCGCGCGGCAACGCCAACAGCAACACACCGACCGCCAACGACGCCAACCCGCGCACACCCAACCGCTACGGCCATATCATCCGCTGGCAGGAAGCCGCCAAGGATGCCGCGGCGCTGAGCTTCGACTGGGACATTTTCGTGCTGGCCGGTGACCCCGCGCTGGCCGCCAATGCCGGCACGCTGCAGACCGGCAACATCAACGGCGACTTCTTCGGCAGTCCCGACGGCCTGTGGTTCGACAAGTCCGGCCGACTTTGGATCCAGACCGACATTTCGACCTCGGTGCTGGGCCAGGGCAGCGGGCAAGGCGGCTACATCAACATGCCCAACAACATGATGTTGGCCGCCAACACCGTCACCGGACAGGTCAAGCGCTTCCTCACCGGGCCCAAGGGCTGCGAGGTTACCGGCGTCGTCACCACGCCCGACCAGAAGACGATGTTCGTCAACATCCAGCACCCGGGTGAAGGCTCCAGCGACAACAGCAACCCCGCCAGCCCGCTGTACCCGAACCAGGTCAGCACCTGGCCCAGCGGCCAGGGCTACGGCCCCCAGGGCGTGGCTGGCGATGACGCGATCCGGCCACGTTCGGCCACCGTGGTCATCACGCGCGTCGATGGCGGCGTGATCGGTGAATGAAGCGGCGAGCCCAAAGATGAAAACCATGCAAACATACAAGCTCGATTCGCTCGCAGCGTCGCTCTTTGCGGCCGTCCTGGCACTTGCCGCCGTGTCGGCAGCGCAGGCGGCCCTGATCACAAGCCCGAACCCGGGCGCGCTGCAGATCACATTCGACGACAGCGCCAGTTACGACACCAGCGGCAGCTCTGTGCAGATCGGCAACTCGATCAGCCAGAACGTGCTGGTGTCTGCCGCGGGCGGCACGCTCAACTTTGGCGCGCCGATCGGCGCCTGGTCGCTGGCCGACAACGGTGAGTGGACCGGCGCGTCGTTCGTCGGCGTGGACGGTGACTTTCAGAACGAGCCGCAGGGCATAGCCGCTTCACTGTTCTTCGACCTCGGTTCGCCAGCATTCAGCGTGGGTGCCGTGATGAACTTCGACCCGACGTTCACGTACGGCGGCGGGCTGCCCTTGCCGCTGTACATCGCGGTATTCGACAGCGCGGGTACGTTGCTGGAGGACCACTTTGTTCCAGTGGCCACCCCCAACGCCATCAACCAGGGTCTGTTCTACGGCATCACGCTGGCAACTCCATCGATTGCCCGCTTCGAGGTATCGGGGCCGTTTGCGGTGCTGGACAACCTGAGCGTGACGCCGGTGCCGGAACCTGGCACAGGGGTGTTGGTGCTGGCCGCCATGGGAGCCCTGGGTGCGGCCACTCGCCGTCGCAGCCAGGCTTAAGGCTGTACGGGCTGTGCTGCTCGCGGCCGCCACCACGGCGGCCGCGGCGCAGACCGCCGTGTTGCATGCGGTGGCCGACAGCACGCTGGTCGAAGAGCCCACGGGAGCCTTGGCCAACGGCGCGGGCACGCGACTGTTTGCAGGCCGCGTGGGCAACAACGCCGGCCAGACCTTGCGCCGGGCGCTGGTGCGTTTTGATCTGAGTTCGCTGCCTCCCACGGCGCAGATCAACTCGGTCTCGCTCACGCTCACGATGGACCGCTCGCGCCAGGCGGGCGACCTGCCGGTAGCCGTGCACCGCGTGACGCAATCCTGGAACGAAGGGCCGACCGGTTCCCCGCTGGGCAATGGCGATCCTGCGGTGGCGGGCGACACGACCTGGATCGAGCGGCGCCGCCCCGACCTGCGCTGGGCCCAGGCCGGCGGCGACTTCGTTGCCATGGCTTCAGCCACCCGCGAAGTGGGGACGACCGTCGGGCCTTACACCTGGGCCAGCACGCCACAACTGACGGCTGACGTGCAGTCGTGGCGCACGCAACCAACACAGAACCACGGCTGGATCCTGCTCGGCTTTGAAGGTTCCTTGACCTCGGCCAAGGGATTCGTGAGCCGCGAGTCAAGCGCCGTGGAAGCCCGCCCGACCCTGACGGTGAACTACACCGTGCCGCCACCTGCAACCGAAGCCGACGTTCCGCTGCCACCCTGGGCGCTGGCGGCACTGGGCCTGGGCCTGGCGGCTGCCATGGCCAGGCGACAGGGCCGCCGCCAAGGAGCCGAATGATGATGCAGTGCAGTCCATATGCTCGTGGCGCGCTGCGGGTGCCTCTGCTGCGGGTGCCCCGTCTGCTGGTGCCCCGGCTGCTGGTGCCCCGTCTGCTGGTGCTCCTGCTGGTCGTGCCCCTGCTGCTGTGCGGGACTGAAGCGCATGCGGCGACGCTGGATGAGGTGCTGATCGGTGATCTGTCGGGTGATGCCGCCATGCCCACGCGTTGGCTGCTGGATGGCACCTCGGTCGGGCAGAACGGCCAGGCTGGGCACAACGTGCTCAGCGGCACCACCGGCCGAGCGGCCAGCGGCGCAGTGGATCGGGACTACGTGAACATCGTCGTGCCAGCCGGCTTCGCCTGGACGGAACTGCGTGTGGGCAACCAGACCGTCAGCAGCGGCACGGTGGGCTCTTTCATCGGACTGGCCCCAGGCAGCTTCATGCCGGTGGCTCCCAGTGCCATCACGGCCAATGGGCTGCTGGGCTGGCGCCACTACAGCCAAATCGACCGCAACACCGACATCCTGAATGACATGGCCGTGGCGGCCGCTGGCTCCAGCGGCTTCAGCCGGCCATTGGCGGCGGGTGACTACACGCTGTGGATTCAAGAGCTGAACAACGGAAGTTACGTCTACCGCTTCAACCTGGTGCTGTCACCGGTGCCAGAGCCGCCGGCCTGGTTGCTGGCAGCGGCAGCCATGGCAGCACTGAGGCTGGTTCGGGGCCGCCCACCAAGGTTGCGCGATGAGTGAGGCGAGCACGGGCAGAGCAGGTAGCGCGCCGGTCGCAGCGGCTGGCTGCCTGTGACTGCTGCGCAAGCCACACTGCTGCCCGGCCATTGAACGTCTTCGTCTGGTAGCCGGTTCAACGCCCATTCTTCGGGCGGCCGGTCTTGATGGGCTCCAACGCCTGCAGCGCCGCCACCAGCGTGGCGCCACTCATTGCCGCCAGAGCGTGCAGGCCGGCGCGAAGCAACTCGCTCTTCTTCGTTTCGCGCTTGGCCGCCATTGCGCGCGCCTTCAGCGTGGCCACCAGCGAAAAGTCGGCCTCGGGCATGGTGAAGCTGTCGCGCACCGGCTTCTGGCGCAACTTGGGCGGTTTGGCCGGCCTGTCTTCCTTGGCCGCCTTCGGGGGCTTTGCGGGCCGAGCTGGCTTCGCCACGGGTGCAGCGTTGGGGACGGTGCCGGTGCCGGGCTTGGCCCCGGCTCTGGCACCGACCTTCGGCTTGACGGGCGGGGTCGCGGTCTTGGCCGCACCCGGGGCGGCCTGCCGGTGGGCAGGCGTCGGCGGCGGCGTCAAGTCAGCCGGGGTCGATGCAACCGTGGCAGCCACGGCTGCGGGTGACTTGCGAGCAGGCATGGAACAACTCCTTGAAATGTATAAACAGTTTATATCGTTATTTGGTTCGCTTGCCAGTCGCACAGGCGTGTCATGCAAAGGCGTCAACGTCTTCGCCTTCAAAAACCGGATCGGATCAAACCCGCCATGAGCCTCGACCTGACACCCGCCAAGGCCAAGGAAGCGATGCTCGAGCGCACGCACATCGACGATGCGCCGTGATGGGTGGTGCAGGCGGTGGACAAGAAGAAGGCGCGGCTGAACTGCATCGCCCACCGGCTGTCACTGATGCCCTGTCAAGAGCCCTGTCAAGAAATAGCGCGGCCGATCATCGAACTGCCCGCATGCGTACGCAGCGCCGACTGCACCTGCCGCCCGGTGCTTGCCGACAGCTTCGTGCCCGAGTGGTACTGATTTCAATGGGGTCTGCTGGCGCAAGGTCAGGAACGGCGGCGAGGCCACCGGTCCTTGGGCAGACTCCGCCGTTCGGCTGGGCAGTGTCGTCGCGGGACTGTCACACAACCGTCAACACATTGACACAGCGACGTCATGTTCGCCAGCCAAGCTGAAGGTTTGCTACCCGCCAGACGGAAAACATGTCCAAGGATTTCTCGACCATGGAGGACAGCAACCGCTCCTCCAACGCCAACATCCACGAAGTCTCCAACCCCGCGCGCCGCCGCATCCTGCAGGGCAGCGTGGCGAGCACCTTCCTGGCGCCGCTGGCCGGCGTTGTCGCGCTGTCAGGCTGCGCCGGGACCCCGGCGCGATCGGGGCCCCTGCTGGGATTCAAGAGCGTGCCCGTGAGCACCGCCGACACCGTGGTGGTGCCCGAGGGCTACACCGTGCAGGTCATCGCACCCTGGGGCGACCCGGTGGGTCTTTCGGGTGAGAACCCGGCCTTCAAGCCCGACGGCAGCAACAGCGCCGCCGAGCAGGAAGCGCAGTTGGGCATGCACCACGACGGTATCCACTACTTTGCGCAGAACGGCTCGCAGTCGGGTCTGCTGGTGATCAACCACGAGTACGTCGACGACGGCTTGCTGCACCCCGACGGCACCCGCACCTGGACGGCGGCCAAGGTGCGCAAGGCGCAGGCCGCGCATGGTGTGTCGGTGATCGAGGTGGAGCAAAAGGACGGCCGCTGGGACCTGGTGCGCCCGTCGCCCTGGGCCCGCCGAATCACGGCCAGCACGCCGATGACCGTCAGTGGCCCGGCCGCCGGCCACGCGCTGATGAAGACCGTCGCCGATCCCACAGGCCAGCGCGTGCTCGGGACTTTGAACAACTGCGCGAGTGGCATCACTCCCTGGGGCACCTATCTGAGCTGCGAAGAAAACTTCATCTTCTACTTCAAGGGGCCCGATGAGCCCGATGCGCACCAGCGCCGCTGGGGCCTGCGCAAGGGCGACCCGGTGGGCTACCGCTGGCACGAGCACGACCAGCGCTTCGATGCCACCAAGTCACCCAACGAACCCAACCGCTTCGGCTGGGTGGTGGAGATCGACCCGAACAACCCGAGTTCAACCCCCACCAAGCGCTCGGCGCTCGGCCGGGCCGCGCACGAGGGTGCCACCACCGTGTTGACCCGATCACGCCGCGCGGTGGTGTACATGGGTGAGGACGCACGCTTCGAGTACATCTACAAGTTCGTCAGCCGCGACGCGGTGAAACCGGGCGGCGCCACGGCCAACGCCGAACTGCTGGACCACGGCACGCTGTACGTCGCACGCTTCGACGCCGACGGCCGGGGCCGCTGGATTGCGCTCGTGCATGGGACCGGCCCGCTGACGCCGGCCAACGGCTTCGCCGACGGCGGCGAGGTGCTGATCAAGGCGCGCCAGGCCAGCGATCTGCTGGGTGCCACCAAGATGGACCGGCCGGAGTGGATCGAAGTCGACAAGCAAGGCTGGGTGTATTGCACGCTCACCAACAACAGCAACCGGAGCGGCAAGGACATGCCAGCGGTGGACGCGGCCAACCCGCGTGCCAACAACACCATGGGCCACATCATCCGCTGGAAGGAAGACGGTGACCACGACGGCACCACCTTCCAGTGGAACCACTTCGTGCTGGCCGGCGACACCTTCAACGAACGGGTTGAGGCCAAGGGCAACGTCAAGGGCGATGCCTTCGGCTGCCCGGACGGCCTGTGGGTGGACGGCCGTGGCGTCCTGTGGATACAGACCGACATGTCGACCTCGGCGATGGGCAAGGGCGAACTGGCCACGCTGGGCAACAACGCCATGCTGGCCGCCGACCCCATCACGGGTGAGGTGCGCCGCTTCCTGGTCGGGCCCGTCGGCTGCGAAATCACCGGCGCCACCGCTACGCCCGACGGCCGCACGATGTTCATCAACATCCAGCATCCCGGCGAAAGCCCCAGCGAGCGCAGCGACCCCGGCGCGCCGCAGCGCGTCTCCAGCTGGCCAGACAAGCAGTCGGTGGGCCGCCCTCGCTCGGCCACGGTGGTGATCCGCAAGCTTGACGGTGGGCTGATCGGGACCTGACCCGAGCGCCATCAGCCGTGGACCAGCGGCTTCATCGACGAGCAACGGACCGCCATCGCGGCCAAGGGCCTGCAGCCAGCCGACCGCGCGTGACGGGTGGTCGGCCCGACAGGGGCTCGTGCGCGGCGTGGTCTATGGCCACATCCGCCACACCGGGGTGCGCGGCATCGACGACACCCTGAGAGCATCCAAGGCCCCAGTCGGCGCCCGGCGTTCGCGGAGAAAAAAGGGCGTCACGGGCAGGCCTTTGCTCCCTCTCCCTTCCCGGGAGAGGGTTGGGGTGAGGGTGCAATGCCGGCAAATCAACGACTTGGAAGTTTTGTTTCTCATGAGCATCCCAAGCCCCCTGTCGCGCAGGCATTCACCCTCATTAAGCGGCCAGTAAATGCACGACGCCAAGCGCGCCCCGCCACGCTTGGCCTTTCCGGCGGCACCAGCGTCAACCACCGCCGCCTGGGCTACTTTTCCGACATCTGCCCCGACCCCAATCGCAAAGAGTGGTGAGGCTGTCTGACTGCAGCTCGGGTGGCGGAACGCTCGGCGGCGCCGCGCTGGGTCTATACAGCGCCCAACGCCGTGCCGGAACCGAAAAGCGCAGCCCTGGTTCTGGCGGCATTGCTGGCTGACGGCGGCGCGGTGCGGCGCCGCTGAGCGGCCGCCACCATGCCCACCAGCGCTACCACCACCAAAGCCATGCTGCCGGGCTCGGGCACGGTGGCGTCCACCAACGACAGAGCCACGAACTGGGTGAACTGGGTGCCTGAGAAGTTGTTGTCCGACACCAGCATCAACACCGGCTTGCCGTCGAAGGTCTGGCCCAGGCTCAGGCCTTCGATGTTGTCCAGTGCCAGGGCCGAGCCGTCGTCGTTGAGCAACGTCGACAGGTCCAACAGCAATGTCTTGTTGACCGCAGCCACGGGCTGGCCGGCCAGCGAGTCGAGCGCCGACACATCGGTGGCGCCGCGCGCATCGGCCAGATAAAGGCGAATCGTGTTGCCGGTGACCGGCGTGCCCGGCGTCACCGCACCCGCGGCAAACGAGCGCTCGATGGCGATCCACTGGCCGTCGCCAATGGCCAGCAAGTCGGTCAGGCCATTGGTCGCGAATGCGCCCGCGGGGTTGGGTGCCAATGCCACTGGCGACACGTCGTACACATACTCGGCGCCAGCAGCGCCGCTCGCCACGTCGAAGCTGAGCAGCCGCGCGCGACTTCCGTTGAGCACGGTGCTGGGCAAGCTGTCCTGGGCCAGCGCGTTCTCGGTCGCGGTCCACAGCGTTTTGCGGTCGCTCGACAGGCTCAGGCTTTCAAAGGCCAGGTTGTTGTAGATGCCGCGGTCGCCGACTGCCAGACCGCTGTTGCTGCCAGCGGGCTTGTAGCGATCGGGCACCGCGAAATCGCGCACGTGCACGCCGCCCAGCGTCGTTTCGCGCACGGTGGGGTTTTGGAAACCGGCGCCGCTGCGCTGGCCTTCGTTGGTCCAGTAAAGCGTGTTGCTGGCGGCGTTGAAGCGAATCGACTCGGGGTCCACTGTGTTGGACGCAAACGCGGCGCCCTCCGGTGTTTGCAGCGTCGTCACGCTGGTGAAGCTGACGCCGGCCGAGCCGGGTGTGGCCGAGCGCTGGAAGGCCGACAGGTTCAACTGCAGCGTGTAAAAGCGCGCCGCATTGATGCCGCTGCGGTCGTCACTGATCGCGAAGTAGCGGTTGTTGGCGGCGTCGTAGTCGATGCCTGACAAGCCGCCGACGGTGGTGCCGTTGTAGGCTGTGCCGCTGGGCACGATTTGCTGGCCGATGTAGCTCAAGGTCGGTGCTGCATGGCCCGCCAGCGGTGCCAGGGCCATTGCGGCGCTGCCGCAGAACATCGCGGTCATGAAGTTCAGGCGGGTTTTCATGCTCGGGCTCCAGGTGTTGAAGTGGAATTGTGTGAAATTCAGCGCCCGCGTCGCTGCGCTCGCATGCCCAGGCACAACAGGCCGATGCTCACCAGCGCAAATGCTGAAGGCTCGGGTATCGGCGCGGCATCGAGCAGGCGAAGCTGAGCGCCCCACGCGCCCGGAGCAGGGCCGGTGCCAGCAGACACGATGGTGAATCCGTCGGCCAAGGTTTGGCCGGCTGGCAGGTTGGGCGAGGCGGTCACCGTGACGCGGTACAGCCCCGGCGCCAGGTCTGTCAGCTCAATGCCCGCATCCAGTTGCCCCTGAGTCAGATCCACTTCGGGGTACGGGTTGCCGACGTCATCTGAAAAGCTGAGCAGAGCGCCATTCTGCAGATTGAAGAACGACAGGACGGTGTCGAAGCTGCCGGCCGCCCACGACGTGGTCCAGACCCTCAGGTCTGATGACGAAGTGACGCTGAAGTCGATGTTGGCGACTTCAGCGTCGTTCGCGAAAATGCCGTTGTAGGCGCCTGCGACGACGTCAGCTCGGGCGGCCAAGCTGGCCGTGGCGAGCACCAGCGCCGCGCTCAAGACGCCCGCCACTGTGGTGAAGGAAGTTCTCATGCTGTGCATCTCTGGAGGTAGGGAGGAGGGATGTGTGCGGCTGAATTCCAAGGCGTCAGGGCGCGTCAAGGCGCAAGCGCAGGTGCGCTGGCACGTGGCGTGGTCTGCGCGGCCGGCACGAGGCGGTTGGTGCCGAACACAACCTGAAAAGCCGTGGCGAAGACTTCGATGTTGCTGGGACTGCCGACGCTGTCCACGTACCACCACTCGCCGACGACCCTCTCGCGTGTGACGTCCATCAACATGTAGCCGCGCTGGGTGAGGTTGATGTACTTGAAGTGCGGGTTGTAAAAGCGCAGGCCGCCGGCGATCTGGCCGGTGGTGTCGCTGTCAACACCTGGTGAGCTGACAGAGGTGCCCACGAATTCCACCGCCAGAGAACCCTCGCCGGTGGCTTTGTCGTAGCCGCCATTGGCCACATTGGGGTTGTAGGGGTTGGGGTTGAGGTCGGCAGCCCAGCTGCTGTGGATATCGCCGGTCAGCACCACCATGTTGTTCACGGCAGCATGGCTGGCATCGCCCTTCAGCGCGGCGTACAGGCGATTGCGCGCGGGTTCGTAGCCGTCCCACTGGTCGCTGTTGATGAAGTACAGGCCCGGGTCGGTCGCCTGGTTGGCGCCTGGCGCTTTCAGTTGCGCAAACATCACGCCCTGGCCCAGCATCTTCCAGCGCGCCGTCGACGTGCGCAGGCGATTGACCAAGCTGGATTCTTGGGAGACGCCGAGCAGGGTTCGGCTTTCGTCGTTGAACCCCGGGTCGGTGGCAGCAAAGCCGGGGCCGAACACTGTCGGGTGCGAAAGCTCGTGAATTTGCTCCGAGCGGCCGCTGAGTCGTTGTTCCAGCATCAGCAAGTCGGCCAGGTCGCCATAGGCGTAGCCGCGGTGGTTGTCGCGCGGGTTGTTGGCATCGACTTGGCGTACCGGCATCCATTCGTAGTAGGCCTGCAGGGCCACGGCCACGCGAGCGGTCCATTCGCCTTCTGAGCCCGGCTGGTGGTTCTCGGCGCCGTTCTTCCAGCTGTCGTTGGTGGTTTCGTGATCGTCCCAAATGGCCACCAGGGGATGCTGGCGGTGCATGGCTTGCGAGTCGACATCGGCTTTGTACAAGGCATGCCGTTTGCGGTAATCGGACAAGGAAACGATCTCTGTGGCGGGGTCCACTGAGCGCACGTTGCCGTACTGGCCATTGCCGTATTCGTACAAGTAGTCGCCCAGGTGCATCACCAAGTCAAGATCGGCACGCGCCGAAACGCGACGGTAGGCATTGAAGTAGCCAGATGCATAGTTGCTGCAGCTGACGACGGCGAAGCGCAGCCTGTTGGTGGCACCCACGGGCAGGGTTTTGGTGCGGCCCACGGGGCTGACCTGGCCGCCGGCGGTGAACTGGTAGTAGTAGGTGGTGTTCGGTTTGAGCAGGCCGGCGACATCGCTGGCCCTGAGGAGGCCGGCATCGACCTTGACTGTGAAGTCGCGCGCGGCGCTGGTGGTGGCGGTGCCGCGCAGCACGATGTTGCGCAGGGCAGGGTCGGTGGCCATCACATAGGTCACCAGCACCGTGGGCTTGCTGGCGGCAAGCGTCACCCGGGTCCACAGGATGACGCGGTCACTCAGCGGATCCCCACTGGCCACGCCGTGCTGAAAGACACCGGCGCCGGCGGCCTCGGCACCCAGGGGCAGCAAATGGCTGGCTGCAGCGATGCCCAGCGTGGTGGCGCCGGAGCGTCTAAAAAACTCGCGACGGCTGGTGCCGGTGCGAACGGGATTGAGCTTGATGGGACGGCCCATGGCACTGCCTCGATGTTGAGACCCCGCCGTCGAATCTGCGGAGAGGATGCGAGCGAGTGTGTGCCGTCAATTTGACAGGGCGAAGACAAAAAAGAGCGGCCATTGCGCCGTCATGACCCGGGGACGCGGAGCCAAAAACCTGTCTTCAACTTGTCAAAGGAAGCAGGGACACTGTCTGATTCACGGGTTTTCAGTTTCAGTCAGGATGATGATCCGGCAGACGTCAGCGGCTACAGTGAACCCGCGCAAGTCAAACTCGAAAGCAAAGCGACTGGTCTGGCGCATGACAGCCACTGCGCCCATGGGAGAGTGGATCGATCCCGATGCGACACAGGTCCCGGCAACTATCGATGGTCGGTCGGAGCCAGAGTCAGGTGGCTGGGTGACGTCGTCGCCTGATCTGCTCAGCGGCACTGGTATTTCGGAAAACCCTGACACGGTGCCCAGCGAGTATTGGGATCAGCTGTTTCCACCAGCGAACGAAAGCCGTCCGGCAAAGTAGACGTGGCCTGCGGTCACCTCACCGAGCATCAAGCTGCCGCCCGCAGTTGCCCAAGATCGAGCAACAGGTAGTTGGCGCAGCGTCCAGACTGCCGGTCTCCATCGTCGCTGACAAGGATGACTCGCTCCACGCCGCCGATAGTGGCCGGGCACACGCCTTCTGCGCGCTCGAAGCCCGGCAAGCCTGGAACAGTGACACGTCGCGCGGCGGCTCCACGCTGACCGCTCCATAGCCAGAGGTCGAACTGGCCCGCCTGGCGCGAAA
This sequence comes from Burkholderiales bacterium, assembly GCA_038328935.1. Classification (GTDB taxonomy): domain Bacteria; phylum Pseudomonadota; class Gammaproteobacteria; order Burkholderiales; family Burkholderiaceae_C; genus Rubrivivax. The sequence continues at coordinate 1,798 of JBBQMM010000021.1, read as the reverse complement.
CCGGGCCGCCGATGACCAGATATTCGCCGATGGAGTGGACGTAAGCCAGACCCCGGATGCCATGTCCGCCCAGATCCAGTTCGTCGAGTTCGGTCGCTACACGGGGGGCCTCATCCGCATCGAACATCTCGGCGGCGTTCTCGATGCTGGCGATGATGGCGCGACCGCCGAGCAAGGGGCTGCGAAAGCCAATCAGCAGCCGTCGCTGGTCGGGGCTGATCTCCAACGCTTCGATGTTCAGTCCGCCGCCCGTCTTGACGTTTCGGACCTCGGCCGCTGAGGCCAGTACCGGATGCATTTGCGTCAACGCGCGCTTCAGACCGTCGACGACCGTTGGCTTCTCCACCCGGTTCTTGTCGATCCGGAAGCGAACCAATCGTTCTCGCGAGGATCTCTCCTTGCCGGCCTCATCGCGAGAATGCGACGTGATGGCGTAGACAAAGCCAGCCTTGTCCACGGCCAGGCCCTCGAGGTCTTCGAGCTTCCAGAAGTCGCTGAAAAGCTGCAGCAACCCGGGCCTGAGTGCCTTGCATTCGACACTCCCATCGACCCCGATCGTGAGCAGGCTGAAGGAGTGTTGCTGTTCATCTTCGACGACCAGGAATCGGCCGTCCGGCAATTGCTGAATCGCCGACGGCTCGAAGACACCTTTCAAGGGCTGGAAGCTGGGAGCCGTGCTCATGACCTTACCCAGTTGACCGTGCGGCCTGCGGGCAATTGCAAGGTCTCCTTTGGCATGCGCTGGCACTTTCCAGGGGCATGGGGTGGATTGGCACGCTCAATCGGTCAGGACAGTTCGCCCCAACCCGTTGCGATCCTCCGATACCGGCCCTCGGCGTCCAATTCGGCGAGCGGAACCTCCTCGCCGGTTCCCTCCAGGACCTCGCCCCTGAACTTCTTCACGATCAATTCACGGGGCGCTTTGAAGATCGAGTGCCTTGAAGACTCCGGCAAGAAGTCCTGGACCCGAAAACTATAGACGGTCACGGTCTTGTACTCGCTCATCGCGCATCTCCGGTTTCGGAAGTACCAAGTGAAGCAGTATTCTGCCTTGACTCTCGACCCCTGGGGCTGGTCGCCAGTCCCTGTGAAGGTTCTGTGCCGGTTGCCAGTGCTCGCCTGACGCTGCAGTGAAGACCCGACATCAAGGACGCGGGCAAGCAGTCTTTTCCAATGCAGGTATGAGCCTGGAGCGCCCTGGACGCGGTGTCGCGATGCGTGTCGATCGGTTGTAGACCGCCACAGTGTATGGATTTGAGTTTTGATCTCTTCTCTCAATGCGGTGGAAGGCGGTGGGCATGTGGTCGATCGGCATGGCGGTGGGCAACGTGTACCCTCGTTGTCCACGGCCAGGCCGGCGCCGTTCAGGCGCATCGTCCACATGTCCACGGCCTGCATTGGGGGGTTGTCTTGGCCGGCGTTCAGCCGGTGCGTGCCGGCACACGCCGGAACAGCGCCTGGCGTGCCTCGTTGAGCTCCTGGGCGGCCTGTACATCGGTCAGTGCCCTGGCCAGTTGATGCAACTCCTGCAGCGACTGTCCCTCGCGCAAGAACGTCTGTGCAAGGGGCACGCTGGCCAGCTTGTCCAGCGGCGTCATCACGTCGCGCGGCCGGTACACGCGCTTGATGCGCCCGGGCCTCTTGGGGTCGACCAGCTCTGTCGCAAACAGGCACGGCCTGTGGAAGTTCAAGAACGGGTTGAGGTATTCGCGGCAGAAGGTATCGAAGCGGCTGGCGTGGCGGCGGTGGATGTGCTCGTAGCCAAAAATCTTCCTTACGACGGCGCCGTTCTTGGTCT
>JBBQMM010000020.1:0-20428 GCA_038328935.1 Burkholderiales bacterium | reverse complement strand
TGAACGGCATGGAAGTCACGCAGTTCACCTACTTCCAGCAGGTGGGCGGCATCGACTGCAAGCCCATCACGGGCGAGATCACCTACGGCCTGGAGCGCCTGGCGATGTACCTGCAGGGCGTGGACAACGTCTACGACCTGCTGTGGACCGATTCGCTGAAGTACCGCGACGTCTACCACCAGAACGAGGTCGAGCAGAGCACCTACAACTTCGAGCACAGCGATGTCGAATTCCTTTTGCAGGCCTTTGGCGCGCATGAGAAGCAGGCCAAGTACCTGATCGAGCAGCAGCTGGCCCTGCCGGCCTATGAACAGGTGCTGAAGGCGGCGCACAGCTTCAATTTGCTTGACGCGCGCGGCGCCATCAGCGTCACCGAGCGTGCCGCCTACATCGGTCGCATCCGCAACCTGGCGCGCAGCGTGGCTGCCAGCTATCTGGACAGCCGCGCGCGGCTGGGTTTCCCGATGGCGCCCAAGGCCTGGGCTGACGAGGTGCTGGCGCAGATTGCGAAAACGGCGCAGGCCGCGGAGATCGCCAAGACGGCGCAGGCAGCGCAGATGGCGAAGGCTGCTCAGGCCGCGCAGATGGCGAAGACTGCGCAGGCAGCGCAGGTCGCAAATAAGGCGGCATCAACATGACGGCCAAGAACCTGCTGGTTGAACTGCTGGTCGAAGAGCTGCCGCCCAAGGCGCTGAAGAAGCTGGGCGAAGCCTTTGGCAGCCTGATGCTGCACAGCCTGCGAGCGTCGGGCCTGGCCGGGGACGGCTCGGCGCTGAACGTTTTTGCCAGCCCGCGGCGGCTGGGTGCGCACATCAGCCATGTGCTGCCGGTGGCGGCCGACAAGCCGCAGTCGGTGAAGCTGATGCCGGTGGCGGTGGGCCTGGCGGGTGACGGTTCGGCCACGCCGGCGCTGCTGAAGAAGCTGGCCAGCCTGGGCGCCGACGCCTCCGTGGTGCCCCAACTCAAGCAATTGCCCGACGGCAAGGCCACGGCCCTGTTCCTGGACAGCCTGGCGCCTGGCGCCACGCTCGCCGAGGGTCTGCAGAAAGCGTTGGACGAGACGCTGGCCAGGTTGCCGATTCCGAAGGTCATGCAGTACCAGCTGGAAAGCGGCGACGCTCCGGACTTCCAGCCCGGCTGGACGAGCGTGAATTTCGTGCGCCCGGCGCACGGTCTGGTGGCGCTGCACGGTGCCGACGTGGTGCCCATCCGTGCCCTGGGGCTGAAGGCCGGCCGGCAGACGCGCGGCCACCGCTTCGAGGCGCCGATGGACCCCGTGATGCTGCAGGACGCCGACCATTACGAACGCCAACTGGCCGAGCAGGGTGCGGTCATTGCCAGTTTTGCCACGCGCCGCGCCGAGATCGTGCGCCAGCTGGCGGCAGCCGCGGCCGTCAGTGGCGGCACGCCGATCAAAGACGAAGCGCTGCTGGACGAGGTGACCGCGCTGGTCGAACGCCCGCATGTGCTGAGCTGCCAGTTCGAGCCGGAGTTCCTGGCCGTGCCGCAGGAGTGCCTGATCCTCACGATGAAGGCCAACCAGAAGTACTTTCCGCTGCTGGACGACAGCGGTCGGCTGACCAACCGTTTCCTCGTCGTCAGCAACATCAACCCGGCTGACGCCAGCCGCGTCGTGCAGGGCAACGAGCGTGTCGTGCGGCCGCGCCTGGCCGATGCCAAGTTCTTCTTCGACCAGGACCGCAAAAAGTCGCTGCAAAGCCGCGTGCCGCAGCTGGCCAAGGTGGTGTACCACGGCAAGCTGGGCAGCCAGGGCGACCGCGCCGAGCGCGTGCGCGCCATCGGGCATGCCATCGTGCAGCAGCTCAGCGCGGCCACGCTGCCGTTCACGGTGGATGCGCGCGACGAATTCGAGGTGCTGGACAGCAAGGTGCAGCAGGCCGCGCTGCTCGCCAAGACCGACCTGCTGACCGACATGGTGGGCGAGTTCCCGGAGCTGCAGGGCATCATGGGCGGCTACTACGCGCGTTTCGAGGGCCTGCGCGACGGTGTGGCGATCGCCATCGAAGACCACTACAAGCCCCGCTTTGCCGGCGACACGCTGCCGCGCAACCATACCGGCACGGTGCTGGCGCTGGCCGACAAGCTCGAGACGCTGGTGGGCTTGTTCGGCGTCGGCCAGCTGCCTACCGGCGACAAAGACCCGTTTGCGCTGCGCCGCCACGCGCTGGGTGTGATCCGTATCCTGGTCGAAAAGAACCTGCCGCTCGATCTGCTGCAGCTGGTGCAGGGCGCTCTGCCGGCCTTTGGCGAACTCATCGTCAACCCCAGCGACGCGCTGCTGGCCTTCTTTGCCGACCGCCTGGCCGTGGGCCTGCGCGACCAGGGCTACAGCGCCCAGGAAGTGGATGCCGTCGTCGCGCTCGGCCCGCGGCGCCTGGGTGACATTCCGCGCCGCCTGGCCGCCGTGCGCGCCTTCGCGGAGCTGCCCGAGGCGCCGGCGCTGGCCAGCGCGAACAAGCGCGTCAGCAACATCCTGAAGAAAGCCGAGGGCGCGGCTGGCGCCAACAGCGACACCACCGCCAACGCAGCGGTCAGCGACGCGCTGCTGCTGGAGCCTGCCGAAAAAGCACTGGCGGCAGCGCTGGCACAGGTCGCGCGGCACGCCGACGCGGCTTTCGACCAAGGTGACTACACCGCGTCGCTCAGCGCGCTGGCCGCACTGAAGACGCCGGTGGACGCGTTTTTTGATGCCGTGATGGTGAATGCCGAAGACCCTGCGCTGCGCCAGAACCGCCTGGCTTTGCTGGGCTCGTTGCAGCGCGCGATGAACCGCGTGGCCGACCTGTCGCGGTTGGCGGCTTGATCCTTACTTTGCCCAGGCCAACACGCGATGCACACCACCAAGCTTGTGATCCTCGGCCGCGATGGCATCCTCAACGAGTACCGGGAAAGCCACGTCACTGCGCCCGATGAGTGGACGCCCGTGCCCGGGGCCCTGGAAGCCGTGGCGCGGCTGAACCACGCGGGCTGGCATGTGGTGGTGGCCACGAACCAGAGCGGCATCGGTCGCGGCATGATCGACATGAGCGCCGTGAATGCGGTGCACGCCCACATGCACCAGATGCTGCAGGCGCAGGGTGCGCGGGTTGATGCGGTGTTCTTCTGCCCGCACACGCCCGAAGACGGCTGCGACTGCCGCAAGCCCAAGCCGGGTTTGATGCTGGACATCGGCCTGCGTTACGGCGTCGACCTGGCGCAGGTGCACATGGTGGGTGACACGGCGCGCGACCTGCTGGCCGCCCAAGACGCCGGCTGCCAGCCGCACCTGGTGCAAAGCGGCCGCGCCGCCGGCCTGGGGCCTGATCAGGTGCAGGGGCTGCTGGCAGCGGTGCCGGCTGCTCACGCGCATGCCGACCTGGGTGCCTTTGTCAACTTCCTGTTGCAGCGCGACGAGAGCGGCGACTCCACCGTCGGGCGGTTGGCATCATGAAGCTGTGGTGGGCTTTGCGTTCAACGCTGTTCGTGTTGTGGATGGCGGCCACCGTGGTGCCCTGGGCGCTGATGAGCCTGGTGCTGTCGATCTTTGTGCGCGGCACCGCGCTGTACTGGCCCACCATGTTCTGGCTGCGCATCGCCATCTGGGGCGCGCGCGTGATCTGCGGTGTGCGTTACCGCGTGCACGGGCTGCAGCACCTGCCGAGTGCCACCGATGAAAAGGCAGCCGTGGTGCTGGCCGCCAAACACCAGAGCACCTGGGAGACCTTTGCCCTGCCCGGTTTCATGCCGCACCCGCTGGCCTATGTGTTCAAGCGCGAGCTGTTGTACGTGCCCTTTTTCGGCTGGGCCATGGGCCGCCTGGACATGATCCACATCGACCGCAGCAAGCGCGCCGAGGCCTGGAACAAGGTGGCCCTGCAAGGCAAGCGACTGGCCGCACAGGGTATCTGGGTCATCATGTTCCCCGAAGGTACGCGCGCGCCGCGCGGCGGCCAGGGCGTGTACAAGAGCGGCGCGTCGCGGCTGGCCATCGCCAGCGGCGTGCCTGTCGTGCCGATTGCCACCAGCAGCGCCCAGTGCTGGCCGCGCAAGAGCTTCCTGCTGCGGCCCGGCGTGGTGGACGTGTCGATCGGCAAGCCGATCAGCAGTGAAGGGCGCCAGCCCGATGAACTGATGCGGGAAGTGGAAAACTGGATCGAAGCCGAGATGCGGCGGCTCGACCCCGAAGCCTACTCGTCGTGAGCCGGCGCAGCCACCGCTTCACCCAGCGGCGCGGCCCAGCCCACCCAGTGTTTGGGCAGCGGCGGCGCGTAGTCGCCGCGTTTCTCGGTCTTCAGGCCCAGCGCCACCAGCGCTTCGGCCATCTTCACCGCTGCTGAAACACCGTCGACCACCGGCACGCCCAGGCGTTGCTGCAGCGTCTGGCACAGCGCGGCCATGCCACCGCAGCCCAGCACGATGGCGCCGCTGCGGTCTTGTTTCAAGGCCTGGCGGGCTGCGGCTTCGATCTGTGCCACGGTGTGGGCAGCGCAGTGTTCAAGCTCCAACACCGGGATGTCGGTGCCGTGGATGCCGCGGCAGCTGCGCTCGAAGCCGTAGCGCTGCACCAGCCGCTCGGCAATGACGCAGGTGCGTGTCATCGTGGTCACGACACTGAAACCCGTGGCCACGAACGAGGCGGCGTGGAAAGCCGCCTCGGCAATGCCCAGCACCGGCGCGCTGGTGAGTTCGCGCGCTGCATCCAGCCCGGGGTCGCCAAAGCAGGCAATGACCACTGCATCGAAGCCTTCGGGCGCTGCCAGTCGAACCTGCTCGGCAACGCCGGCAGCGCCGAACACCTCGTCGAAATGGCTCTCGATGGAGGCCGGCCCGAAGCTCGGCTGCCGGCCCACCACCACCGTGCCGGGGGCGGCCACGGCTTGTGCAGCGGCAGCCATGGCCTGGGTCATCGCGGCCGAGGTATTGGGGTTCACGAGCAGTAGCTTCATGGGGCCTGCCTGGTCCTAAATGGTGCATTTTGCATACAAAGTGGACGCGGCCACCCTTGCACGCCGCCTGGGCGGGCGCCTGAGCGCCGCCAAGTCGCGGCATTGGCCGCGTCTCCAATCGAACCCCGCACCGGGGCCCGTCGGCCACCCTAGAATTAGCGTCCATGTCGCGATCGCCCGAGCAGCTTCCACCCCGACAACTGTCGCTGTTTGAAGAGCTGACTGCGGCCCGGGCGCCGCCGCGGGTTGGGCCCCCGCTTGCTGCATCGAGTTTGGTCGCTGCAGATGCCGGTGTCGATCCCGCGCCTGGCGCCAGTGCCAGTCCCAGGGGCGCGCCTGGTCCCGAGCGCAGTCCCGCACCTGGCGGCTCGCTGCTCGGGCCCGCGCCGGCAGCCGCCCCGGGCCCTGCGGGCGAGGGCGCCGCTGCTTCGCCGGGCGAATTCCGCCACCCGCGGTCTCACCGCGAGGCCTTGCTGGCCGGCCACCGCGTGGCTTACGAACTTCGGCGCTCGCGCCGGCGCAGCATCGGGTTTGTGGTTGGCGCAGAAGGTCTGAGCGTCAGCGCGCCGCGCTGGGTGGGTCAGACGGAGATCGAGGCCGCCTTGCGCGAAAAGTCCGCCTGGATCCTGCGCAAACTGCAGGAGCAGCGTGAACGCAGCTCCAGGCTGCAGGCGGCACGCGTGCAGTGGCGCGAAGGCGGCAGCGTACCGTTTCTGGGCGACACCGTGATCATGGTGCTGGACCCGCGCGCCACGGGTGCCGTGCTGCACACCGACGCGCAGGCCTTGCCCGGCGTGCCGCGTCTGATGCTGCACCTGGGCCTGCCGCAAACGGCCGAGCCCGACCAGATCCGCGACCTCGTGCAAAGCTGGCTGCAGCGGCAGGCGCGGCGCATCTTCGAAGAGCGCTGCAGCCACTTCGCGCAACGTCTGGGTGTGCGGATGAAGCGCCTGTCGCTCAGCTCGGCCAGCACACGCTGGGGCAGCGCCAGCGCCGACGGCAGCGTGCGCCTGAACTGGCGTCTGGTGCACTTCGGCATGTCGGTGATCGACTATGTGGTCACGCACGAACTGGCGCACCTGCGCGAGATGAACCACAGCGCCGCGTTCTGGGACGTGGTGCGCGCGGCGCTGCCCGAGTACGAGACGGCGCGCGGCACCTTGCGCCGCGAGATCCTGCCCGCACTGGACTGACGGGCTCGGGACTGACGGGTGCTTCGTCGCACGGCCGGCAGTTCGCTCTCAGCGGCCGATGCAGACGCCCAGGCCCAGCGCGGCCTGCAGCAACGGGTGGTCGGCCGGTACGGGCCGGTTGCGGTCTGCCACCAGGGCCAACGGCACGCTGGTGATTTCACCGTGCTGCAAGGCCACCATGCGGTCCCACTGGCGCTGACGCACCAGCTGCGCGGCATGCCAGCCGAAACGGGTGGCCAGCACCCGGTCGAACGGCGTCGGGCTGCCGCCACGTTGCACGTGGCCCAGCAAGGTGGAGCGCACCTCGCTCTTGATCATGTCCTGCAACTGATGCGCCAGCACCGCGGCCACGCCGCCCAGGCGCAGCGGGTCGGGCGAGTCGACCACCGTGCGCGCGACCACCCATTCGCCACCTTCAGGCTTGGCCCCCTCGGCGACGCAGATCAGCGTGCAGCCGCCGTCGGCCTCGCGTTCGCGGCAGCGTGCGGCCACCGCTTCCAGGTCATACGGGCACTCGGGCAACAGAATCACATCGGCTCCGCCGGCCATGCCGCCTTCCAGCGCGATCCAGCCTGCATAGCGGCCCATGGTCTCCGCAATCATCACCCGGCCATGGCTGCGGGCCGTGGTTTCCAGCCGGTCCAATGCCTCGGCCACCACGGCCACCGCGCTGTCGAAACCGAAGCTGCGTTCAGTCAGCGGCAGGTCGTTGTCAATGGTCTTGGGCACGCCCACCACGGGCAGCCCACGCAGCGCGATCTTGTGCGCAATGGCCATCGTGCCGTCGCCGCCGATGGCCACCAGCCCGTCCAGGCCCAGCTCGCGGGCGTAGGCAATGGCCTGGTCGGACACGTCCGCGCCCTGGGCGCCGAAGTAGTGGAAGGGATTGGCCTTGTTGTGTGTGCCCAGGATGGTTCCGCCCTGCGCCAGGATGCCGACCACGGCCGCCGCATCCAGCGGGCGTGAGCGGCGCTCGATCAGCCCCAGGTAGCCGCGTTCGATGCCGGTGACGCGCGCCCCGGCCTCTTTGACGAGCGCCAAGGTGACGGCTCGAATCACTGCGTTCAGCCCGGGGCAGTCGCCACCGCCGGTCAGGATGCCGATGTGCATGGTTGCCGCTCCCTCGATTTGGAATCCGGGGCAGCCAGTTGGCGGAATCCTTCTGCAGCGGGGCCCTGGTCCGCAGCCGGGGTATACAGCACGCACCCCCAACCGGCAGCTGCGATGGATCAACCAATCGGCATCCGGACTCGGGTTGTCGGTGGCGCATCGTCAAGACAGCGGATGCGCATACTGCAGGCCACCACCACACTCCAGCCAGAACCGCTGTCGTCCTGTGGAGTAGCAGGCTGGAGTCCTGACGACCAAGGGTTGCGCTGGGAGGCGCAGGCACCCGTCCAGCGGCGGGCTCGGTCGCAAGCCAGCCCGCCGCTCTTTTTCTTTTCCTTGGTGGACCCTGGCTGGCCCGGGCTGCCTGGGGCCCCGGCAGGGGCGGCCCGTATGATTGACGTCCACGTCAATGCCATCCTTCCGGAGCCGCTCGATGAACCTGCCAGGCCTCAATTTCCAGCTCGGTGAAGACATCGACGCGCTGCGCGACGCGGTGCGTGAATTTGCCCAGGCCGAGATCGCGCCACTGGCCGCAGACACTGATCGCAACGACCAGTTCCCGATGCACTTGTGGCAAAAGATGGGCGAGCTCGGCGTGCTGGGCATCACCGTGCCCGAAACCTACGGCGGCGCCAACATGGGCTACCTGGCGCACATGATTGCGATGGAGGAGATCAGTCGCGCCAGCGCCAGCATCGGCCTGAGCTACGGCGCGCACAGCAACCTGTGCGTCAACCAGCTCAAGCGCAACGGCACCGAGGCGCAGAAGCGCAACTACCTGCCCAAGCTGATCAGTGGCGAGCATGTGGGCGCGCTGGCGATGAGCGAGCCGGGCGCGGGCAGCGACGTCATCAGCATGAAGCTGAAGGCCGAGGAGAAGTCAGGCCCGGACGGTGGCTACTACCTGCTCAACGGCACCAAGATGTGGATCACCAACGGCCCCGACGCCCACACCATGGTGGTCTACGCGAAGACCGAGCCCGAGCTGGGCGCCCGCGGCGTTACCGCCTTCATCGTCGAAAAAGGCATGAAGGGTTTCAGTACCGCGCAAAAGCTGGACAAGCTGGGCATGCGCGGCAGCCACACCGGCGAGATGGTGTTCAACGACGTCGAGGTGCCGGCAGCCAACATTCTGGGCGCGCTGAATGGCGGCGCCAAGGTGTTGATGAGCGGGCTGGACTACGAACGGGCGGTGCTCGCTGCTGGGCCCATCGGCATCATGCAGGCGGTGATGGACGAAGTGGTGCCGTACAGCCACGACCGCAAGCAGTTCGGCCAGAGCATCGGCGAGTTCCAGCTCATCCAGGGCAAGCTGGCCGACATGTACACCGTGCTGCAGGCGGGCCGCGCCTTCTGCTACACCGTGGGCAAGAACCTCGACCTGCTGGGCGCCGAGCACGTGCGCCAGGTGCGCAAGGACTGCGCCAGCGTCATCCTGTGGTGCGCCGAAAAAGCCACCTGGATGGCGGGCGAGGGCATCCAGATCTTCGGCGGCAACGGTTACATCAACGACTACCCGCTGGGGCGGCTCTGGCGTGACGCCAAGCTGTATGAGATTGGTGCCGGCACCAGCGAGATACGGCGCATGTTGATCGGGCGGGAGCTGTTTGCCGAGACGATGTAGCGCGCACGGGCCGGGGTGCACGGGCTGGCGTCGGCTCTGCCTACACTTGGGGCATGAATCCAGCTTCCACGGCCGCCGAAGACCTGTCCGACCTGCTGGCCAACAACCGCCGCTGGGCCGAAGCCACCAAGCAACGAGATCCCGGCTTCTTTACCCGGCTGGCCCAGCAGCAGACGCCGCGCTACATGTGGATAGGCTGCGCCGACAGCCGCGTGCCAGCCAATGAAATCACCGGGCTCGACCCGGGCGAAGTGTTCGTGCACCGCAACGTGGCCAACTTGGTGGTGCACAGCGATTTGAATGCGTTGTCCACCATCCAGTTTGCCGTTGAACACCTCAAGGTCAGGCACATCGTCGTCGTCGGCCACTACGGCTGTGCCGGTGTGCGCGCGGCCATGCGCGGCATCCGCGTGGGCCTGGCCGACAACTGGCTGCGCCATGTGCAGGACGTGCGGCTGCGCCACCGCAAGCGCCTGGACCATTTGCCACCCGACGAGCAGGAAGACATATTGTGCGAAATGAACGTCATCGAACAGGTGGGCAACGTGGCGCTGTCTACCGTGCTGCAAGACGCCTGGGCGCGCGGGCAAGCGGTGTCGGTGCACGGCTGGGTCTACGGCCTGAAAGACGGACTGTTGAAGAACCTGCAGGTCTCCATGGACCGACCGGAATGCGTGGTGCAGGTGTTTGGCGACGCGCTGAAGCGCTACCCGAGGCACGATGGAGACAGAGCCGATTGACGTTGCAGTCTTGCTCCGTCTCCCGCCTGGGCAGAGCGCGCTGACAAGCGAGGTGTTTTCACATGTTCCCGCACGAGCTCACCGACAGCCGCGCCTTCGCCATCGCGCAAGCGCTGATCGACGGCTTCAACCGCCACTACCGGCTGTTCCGCGAAACCACGGCGCTGGCCAAGGGGCGTTACGAGCAGTCTGACTGGCACGGTCAGCAACGTGCGCAGCGCGAACGCATCGAGTTCTACGACATGCGCGTCAACGAAGCCGTGAACCGCCTGCGTACGGAGTTCGGTGCCGACGACCTGCCGCAAGACACCTGGCAGCAGGCCAAGCTGCACTACATCGGCCTGCTGACCGACCACCACCAGCCCGAACTGGCCGAAACCTTCTTCAACTCGGTCACCGCCAAGCTGCTGACGCGCAGCTATTTCAAGAACGATTTCATCTTCGTGCGCCCTGCCGTCAGCACCGAATACATTGAAAACGACGAGCCCGCGTCACTCCCCACCTACCGCGCCTACTACCCCACCAAGGCCACCCTGCACGCCACCTGGCAGCGCATCGTCACCAACTTGCAGCTGCAAGGCGAGTTCGAGGACCTGGAGCGCGACGTCGACAACGTGGTGCAGGCCATGCAGTCGGAGCTGGGCGGGTTTCGGCCGCGCGCCAATTTCCAGATTCAGGTGCTTTCCAGCCTGTTCTACCGCAACAAGGGTGCGTACCTGGTGGGCAGGATCATCAACGGATTCACCGAGACGCCACTGGCTTTGCCCATCCTGCATGGCACCGATGGCAAGCTGCACATCGACGCCGCGCTGTTCGGTGAAGACGATCTGCTGATGATCTTCAGCTACGCGCGCGCCTACTTCATGGTGGACATGGAGATTCCGTCGGCCTATGTGCAGTTCCTGCGCAGCCTGATGCCGCGCAAGCCGCGCGCCGAGCTGTACAACAGCCTGGGCCTGCAGAAGCACGGCAAGAACCTGTTCTACCGCGACTTCCTGGCGCACCTGCGGCACAGCAGCGACGCCTTTCGCATCGCGCCCGGCATCAAGGGCATGGTGATGCTGGTGTTCGACCTGCCATCCTTCCCCTATGTCTTCAAGGTCATCAAGGACTTCTACCCGCCGCAAAAAGAAACCACGCGTGAGCAGATCAAGAGCAAGTATTTGCTCGTCAAGCAGCACGACCGCGTGGGCCGCATGGCCGATACGCTGGAATACAGCAACGTGGCCTTTCCGCGCCACCGCTTCGAGCCCGGGCTGATTGCCGAGATCGAACACTTCTGCCCCAGCCTGCTGGAAGAAGATGGCGACACCCTGGTGCTGAAACACCTGTACATCGAACGCCGCATGATTCCGCTCAACATCTACCTGCAAGAGGCCAGCGCCGAGCAGATGGCGCATGCCGTGGTGGAATACGGCAACGCCATCAAGGACCTGGTGGCGGCCAACATCTTCCCGGGCGACATGCTGTGGAAGAACTTCGGCGTCACGCGCCACGGCAAGGTGGTGTTCTACGACTACGACGAGATCGAATACCTCACCGACTGCAACTTCCGCCGCGTGCCCGAACCGCGCAACGAAGAGGAAGAGATGAGCGGCGAAGTCTGGTACACGGTGAACAAGGGCGACGTGTTCCCCGAGACCTTTGCCCCTTTCCTGCTGGGCAATCCTGCGGTGCGCGAGGTGTTCATGGCCCACCATGGCGATTTGCTGGATGCCGCCTTCTGGCAAGGCCACAAGGAACGCAACCAGGCCGGCCATGTGCACGACGTGTTCCCTTACGAGCCGTCCAAGCGTTTCACGCTCGGCGCGCGCGCCTGAGCTTCAACTTCGGGCACTGCCATGAACCTGCGCGACCTGCTGGAGACGGCCAGCTTCGTGGTCACCGTCTTTGGTCTGCCGTTCGGCATCTGGGTCTTCATCAAGCAGGAGCGCGCTGAACGCGAGAACGAAGAAGAGGCCGCCTACCTGCACCTGGCCGATGCCTACAACGACTTCCTGAAAGTGGTGCTGGCCCACAGCGACCTGCAACTGCGCATCAGTGCCGCGCTGCCCGACCCGACTGCCGAACAGCGTGAACGCATGTTGGTGATCTTCGACATGCTGGTCGGCCTGTTCGAGCGCGCCTACCTGGTGGCCTGGAAGCCCGAGATGAGCGCCACCGAACAGCGGCGCTGGAATTCCTGGGACGACTACATGCACGAGTGGTGCCAGCGCGAAGACTTTCACCGCGCGCTGCCGTCTTTGCTGCGCGGTGAAGACCCGGCCTTCCAGGCCTACATCCAGCGCGTTGCGGCGCAGGTGGCGGGCGACCAGAAAGATCTGTCGGTGGTGGAGCAGCAGGCGTAGCGGCAGCGCCGTAGACCCAAGCAGCAGACCCAAGCAGCAGACCCGAGACGGTCCGTCGGTCGGCCGCTGCGCCGGGGCGCTGTGGCGCAGCGCCCCCCTGGCTGTACGCGACCGTCAGGCGGGCACGCTGGGCAAGCCCGACAGCGCCATCGCCAGCTCTTCTTCGCTGTAGCTGGCGTCGGTCAACTTGCCGGCAAAGTAGTTCTGGTACGCCGCCATGTCGAAGTGGCCGTGTCCGCACAGGTTGAACAGGATGGTCTCGGCCTTGCCATCGCGCTTGCAGCGCAGCGCCTCTTCGATGGCGCCCTTCACGGCGTGGTTCGCCTCGGGCGCGGGCACGATGCCTTCGCTGCGCGCAAACAGCACGCCGGCCTCGAAACAGGCCAACTGGTGGTAAGCCGTGGCTTCGATCAAATTCAGCTCTCGCAGGTGCGACACCAGGGGCGCCATGCCGTGGTAGCGCAGGCCGCCGGCGTGAAAGCCCGGCGGCGTGAAGGTGCTGCCCAGCGTGTGCATCTTGGTCAGCGGCGTCAGGTGTGCGGTGTCGCCGAAGTCATATGCATATTTGCCGCGCGTCAGGCTGGGGCAGGCAGCCGGTTCCACGGCCACGATGCGGCGTTGCTTGCCGCCGCGAAGCTGCTGGCCGATGAACGGGAAGCTGATGCCCGCAAAGTTGCTGCCGCCGCCGGTGCAGCCGACGATGACATCGGGGTCGTCGCCGGCCATTTCCATCTGCAGCATGGCTTCCTGACCGACGATGGTCTGGTGCAGCAGCACGTGGTTCAACACCGAGCCCAGCGCGTACTTGGTGTCGTCGTGGGTGGCGGCAATTTCCACCGCCTCGCTGATCGCGATGCCCAGCGAGCCGGGGTGGTCGGGCCGCTGCGCCAGGATGGCGCGGCCCGAGTTGGTTTCATTCGAAGGAGAGGCCACACAGGTGGCGCCGTAGGTTTCCATCACGGCGCGGCGGTAGGGCTTCTGGTCGTAGGACACGCGCACCTGAAAGACCTTCACCTCCAAACCGAACAGTGAACCTGCAAACGCCAGCGACGTGCCCCACTGGCCGGCGCCGGTTTCGGTGGTGAGCTTCTTGATGCCGGCCTGCGCGTTGTACCAAGCCTGCGGAATGGCGGTGTTCGGCTTGTGCGAGCCGGCGGGCGACACGCCTTCGTACTTGTAGTAGATCCTGGCGGGCGTACCGAGCGCTTTTTCGAGCCGGTGGGCGCGGTACAGCGGCGAGGGGCGCCACAACGTGAAGATTTCGCGCACGGGTTCAGGAATGGGAATCTCGCGCTCGGTGCTCACCTCCTGCATGATCAGTTCCATCGGGAACAGCGGCGCCAGGTCGTCCGGGCCCACAGGCTGCATCGTGCCGGGGTGCAGCACCGGTGGCAGCGCCACAGGCAAGTCGGCGGCAATGTTGTACCAGTGGGTGGGCATCTGGCTCTCTTCAAGCAGGTACTTGGTTTGACGGCTCATGGTGCGCTCCTTGCGGGGTTGGGCTGGGCTGGGGGAAGCCATGCTATGCCCGCGCAATGGGGCCGCCGGGTTGGGGCTTTCCTTGAGTGCCATCGAGGGGATGTTGCGGGGTTGGTGCCTGGCGAACCGCTAAGCTGTGCAGCAGGGTGGCCAACGGGTGGCCCCGACTCAACCGACCACCGGCAAGGAAGTTTCATGAATCAAGACCCGGCCTGGAAGCACGACGGTGTGCGCGTCGTGCCCGGCAACCAGCTCGACGGCAACACGGCGCAGACGCCCGGCATGGACCGCAAGGCGGCCATCAACTTTGCGCGCGTGGGTGCGCAAAAGCTGTGGGCCGGCACGGTGCACATCCATGCCGGCGCCAAGACCGGCGCGCACCACCACGGGCCGCTGGAAAGCGTGATCTACGTCGTCAAGGGCCGCGCACGCATGCGTTGGGGCGAGCAGCTGGAATTCGTGGCTGAAGCCGGGCCGGGCGATTTCATTTACGTGCCGCCTTTCGTGCCGCACCAGGAGATCAACGCCAGCGCCACCGAGACGCTTGAATGCGTGCTGTGCCGCAGCGACGGTGAGGCGGTGGCGGTGAACCTGGACATCGCGCCCGCAGAAGCGCCCGAGAACGTGTATTGGGTGGACCCGACGCACCCGGCGCCGGTCCCGGCCCCGGCCCCGGCAGTGCCAGCTACAGCGGCAAAGGGCCCGGCATGACGCCGCTGTGGCAGGCCTGCGCCGACTTCGCCGCGGCGCACGAAACACCCTGGCCGCGCGACCCTGCCGCCAACCCGGGCCCGGGCCTGCTGCCTTATGGCGTGCACCACGGCGACCCGGCGCCCTACAACGTGACACGCGGCCCGCTGCACACGCGCGGTGGCGTGTCGGGATGCGTGTGGCAGCACGGCCGCGAGGTGGCGGTGTGGGGCGAGCCCGACCGCGCCGACCAGACCTTCAGCGTCGCCAAGACGGCGCTGGCGTTGCTGGCCGGCGTGGCGCACGGCCGGGGCCTGCTGCCCGATGTGGACGCTGCGGTGTCGTCGCAACTGCCGGGCATCGGTTTTGATTCAGAGCACAACCGCGCCATCACCTGGCGCCAGTTGCTGGAGCAGACCAGCGAGTGGGAAGGCAGCTGCTTCAACCTGCCCGACCAGGTGGACCGCTGGCGCACCGTGGCTCACGACCCGCGCCCGGCCGGCGGCCCCAAAGGCGGCGCGCGGCCGCTGCAGGCCCCGGGCAGCTACTGGGAATACAACGACGTGCGCATCAACCAGCTGTCGCTGGCGCTGCTGCATCTGTTTCAGCAGCCGCTGCCCGAGGTGTTTGCGCAGGCGCTGATGCAGCCGTTGGGCGCCAGCGGCGACTGGCAGTGGCAGGGCTATGACGACGCCTGGCTGGACCTGGCCGGGCGCCGTGTGCAGTCGGTGCCCGGCGGCACGCACTGGGGCGCTGGTCTGCGCATCTGCGCGCGCGACCTGGCGCGGCTGGGCCAGCTGGTGCTGCAGCAGGGCCGCTGGGGCAAGCAGCAACTGCTGCCGCAGGCCTTCGTGCACAGGATGCAGCAGCCCGCGGTGCTGGCGCCCTTTTACGGCTGGCTGATGTGGCTGAACCCGGACGGCACACAGTTCCCCGGCGCGTCCGCGCGCAGCAGCTTCATGGTCGGCGCGGGCGGGCACTATGTGTGGGTCGAGCCGGCCTTCGAAGCCGTCGTGGTGGTGCGCTGGCTCGACTCGGCGCACACGCCGGGCTTCATGCAGCGCGCGCAGCGGGCGCTGGTCTAGTCTCTGTTTGCACAAGTCTTGCTGCGCCTGTCTCGCTGATCCGATCAGCCTGGCATCCCCGAGCGCGGTGGCAAGGCGGCGGCGAAGCGCCAAAATGCGGTTTACCGTCCGAGTGGCGCCGTGGTTTGAAGGGCGCCCTAGACCCCCTGGCCGCCACGGGCGTATCAACCTCGTTCTTCTGGAGCATCAGCATGCCTGCCACCGACCCCGTCGTCATCGTCTCTGCCGCCCGCACGCCCATCGGCGGCCTGCTGGGCGACTTTTCAGCTCTGGCCGCGTGGGAACTGGGCGCCGTGGCCGTCAAAGCCGCGGTGCAGCGCGCCGGTGTGCCGGGCGACGCCATCGACGAGGTGCTGCTGGGCAACTGCCTGATGGCCGGCCAGGGCCAGGCGCCCGCCCGCCAGGCCGCGCTGAAAGCAGGTCTGCCGCAAAGCGCCGGTGCGGTCACGATGAGCAAGATGTGCGGCAGCGGCATGCGCGCCCTGATGTTCGGCCACGACATGCTGGCCGCTGGCAGCGCGCGCGTGGTGGTGGCCGGCGGCATGGAAAGCATGACCAACGCGCCGCACCTGATGTTTGCGCGCAAGGGCGTGAAGTACGGCGCCGCGCAGCTCTTCGACCACATGGCCATGGACGGCCTGGAAGACGCCTACGAACGCGGCAAGGCGATGGGCGTGTTCGCCGAAGCGTGCGTGGACGAGTACAAGTTCAGCCGCGAAGCGCAAGACGCTTTCGCCATCGCGTCCACCATGCGCAGCAAGGCGGCGAATGAAGACGGCAGCTTCGACTGGGAGATGGCGCCGGTGTCGCTGCCAGGCAAGACCGGCGACACGCTGGTGAAGTGGGACGAACAGCCCTTCAAGGCCAGGCTGGACAAGATCCCGTCGCTGAAGCCCGCCTTCAAAAAGGACGGCACCATCACCGCCGCCAACGCGTCCAGCATCTCCGACGGCGCGGCGGCCCTGGTGCTGATGCGCGAAAGCACCGCGCGCCAGATGGGCTGCACACCGCTGGCGCGTGTCCTCAGCCACGCCGTGCATGCGCAGGCGCCGGAGCGGTTTGCCACCGCGCCGGCGGGTGCCATCCGCAAGGTGCTGGCCAGCGCCGGTTGGCAGGCGGCGCAGGTGGATCTGTGGGAGGTGAACGAAGCCTTCGCCGCCGTCACCATGGCAGCGATGGATGAATTCAAGCTTCCGCACGAGATCGTCAACGTGCATGGCGGCGCCTGCGCGCTGGGCCACCCCATCGGCGCCAGCGGCGCGCGCATCGTCGTCACGCTGCTGGGCGCGTTGCGCAAGCGCGGCCTGAAGCGCGGCGTGGCTGCACTGTGCATCGGCGGCGGCGAGGCCACGGCGCTGGCGCTGGAAATGATGTGATGGGCTTGCGTCGCAGCACGGGCTGGCCCGGGGGCCCGCCGTGATGGCCGGGCAGGGCCTGCTGCCGGGGCCGGCAGAACTGGCGGTGTTCGCGAGCGCCGTGTTCGTGCTCAACGCCACCACCGGGGTCGACTTCCTGCTCACCGTCAGCCGCACCCTGCAGGGCGGTGCGCGGGCCGGTTTTGCCGCTGCGCTGGGCGTCAACGCCGGTTGCGTCGTGCACGCGCTGGCGGCGGCCCTTGGGTTGGCGGCCCTGCTTGCGCTCCATCCGGCGGCCTTTCAAGCCATCCAGTGGGCAGGTGCCGCCTACCTGATCTGGCTCGGGCTGGGCATGTTGAAGCAGGCCTGGCAGGGTGGCGCGGGTGGGGGTATGGGTGCGGGTATGGGGGTGGGTGCGGGCGTGGGTTCGGGCGAGGTTGCGGGCGAGGATGAGGATGAGGAAGACCGCACCGCGCCCGCGCGCAGCTTTGCCGAAGACTTTCGCACCGGCGTGCTCACCAACGTGCTCAACCCCAAGGTGGCGCTGTTTTTCCTGGCTTTTCTGCCGCAGTTCGTGCCCGTGGCCACACCCCACAAGACGCTGTCGTTCCTGCTGCTGGGCGGCTGGTTCGTGCTGCAGGGTTCTGCCTTCCTGATGCTGCTGGTGCTGCTGGCTTCGCGCCTGGCTCGGCTGGGCGGGTCGGTGCGTGTGCGGCAGTTGTTGAACGCGGTGGGCGGGCTGCTGTTTGTCGCGCTGGCGCTGCGCCTGTTGCGTGAAAGGCCGGTGGCCGCATGACGCCTTCGATGCAGAAGGTCTTGATCGTCGGCGCGTCACGCGGCATCGGGCTGGAATTCGTGCGCCAGTACCGCGCTGCGGGTGCCGTGGTGACGGCCACCGCACGTGAAGACGAGGGCCTGGCGCGCATCACCGTGCTGGGCGCGCAGGCGCTGCGGCTGGACGTGAGCAACGCCGCCGCTGCTGCCGCCCTGGCCTGGCCGAGCGAAGGAGGGCGTTTGGAGGGCGAGCGTTTCGACGTCGTCGTGCTCAATGCGGGCCTCTTCGGCCCGCGCAGCGACGGCCTGGAGCCCCCTTCGCAAGCCGACTTCGATGCCGTGATGCACACCAACGTGCTGGGCGCCATGCGCCTGCTGCCCCAGGTGGTGCCAGCGCTGGCGCCTGGCGCCCGCCTGGCCGTGATCTCGTCGCGCATGGGCTCGATCGGCCTGCGCGCGTCGCCTGCGGGCTGGCTGTACCGGGCGTCGAAGGCGGCGCTGAATTCGGTGTTGAAAGATGCGTCGCTGGTGCTGGCAGGCCGGGCCGTCTGCGTCGCTTTCCATCCCGGCTGGGTGCGCACCGACATGGGAGGCGCGGGCGCCGACCTCGACGTGGCCACCAGCGTGGCCGACATGCGCCGCACCCTGGCCGCGCTGAAGCCGGCCGACAACGGATGCTTCTTCAACCACGACGGCGAACCGCTGGTCTGGTAACACCACAGACCCCGCCATGAGCCGCACCGAAACCCAGGCTTTCTTTGAAAGCTACCGCGACGCCTTCAACCGGCTGGACGGCGATGCCGTGGCCGACTTGTGGCACAGCAGCAGCGGCATCACGGACAGCCACGGCCTGGACGGCCCAGGCACCGGCGGCCTTGCGCAGCTGACCTGGTGGCCCGACGACGCGCCCATGCGCGCCAACCACCGTGCGCTGTGCGGCGTGTACCAGCAGGCCGGCTACGGCCGGGCTGACTTTGAAATGGAGCAGCACCTGCCGCTGGGCAGCAACCACGCCTTTGCGCATCTGCACTGGACCATTCGGCGCCTGGACGGCAGCGTGCTGCAGCAGTTCCACACGGGCTACCAGCTGATGCGCACGGCGCAGGGGCTGAAGGTGTTGTTGGCGGTGGCGCATGCCGAGGACATCGGCCGCATGCGGTCTGGCGCGCGCGGTGCGCCAGACCGTGCCGCCTGACGTGCCGGCCCGCCATGAACATTCACCCCACCTATGCGTACCCCAATGGCCTGGACGAGGGGCCGCCACGGCCCGCTGGTCGTTGGCGCGGGCTGGGTCGGGTGGCGCTCGGCTTGGTCGCTGCTGTGGCGGTCGTGGTGCTGGCCTGGGTGGCGTCCAACTGGCGCGATGCCGCGGTGCAGCCCCGTCCGGCCGAACTGGCCTTGCCAGCGGCCCAGGTGCCCGCGACGCGCAACATCTATTTCGCGCTGCTGGGCCTGCAAGCGGCTGCCGACCGCGACCCTGCCAAGGCGGCCCAGGCGCTGTGGCAGAGCCAGATGGAACTGGCGCAGACCCTGCAAAACGCGGCAGACCCTGCTGCGCGAGAAGCGACGCTGCTGGCCCGTGTGGCTGAAGAGAGGCAAATCCTGGGCTCGCCCTTGGCCAGCTTGCCGGCGGGCGAACCCTGGGACTGTGATGAGCTGGCGACCGATTGCGTGGCCCTGTGGCTGGACAAGGCTGAAGCAGGGGCCCAGCAGCGCCAGGCGCTGCAGCTGCTGGGCACACGGTGCGATGCCACGGTGGACGCCCTGCAGCCGGGGCAGTCTGGCGCTTTTGAAGAGGTGCTGCCCACGCACTGGCACGTGGCGACGCAGCCAATGGGGCTCATGTCGGCAACAGTGCTTTGCTCCCGCTGGCAGCACAGCGCCGCGGTTTTGGCATTTCGGCAAGGCCGCAAAGAAGAAGCCTGGCGGCTGCTGGCGCGCAGCAACCACTGGCACCGCGTTTTGCTGGCGGGTTCGCATACGTCGGTGACGCGGCACTTCATGCACAGCGTGTTGCGGCGCCATCTGGCGGTGGTGACAGGCCTGGTCGCCCAAGACCCCGCCTGGGCAGCGCAAGCGGTGCCGTTGCTGGCCCCCTTCGGCGCGCCGCAAGCGGGTGTGCGGCGCTGGATGGTGGCCGAAGCCGCCTTGCAGCATGCAACGCTGAAGTCCATCAGCAGCGACGACCTGTCACCAGCGTCTGTCAGTGCCGCTGGTGCAGGCACCAACGGCTGGGCCGAAACAGCGAAGGCGGTGGTGACGGCGCCGCTGGACTGGCTGCACCGGCGCCACATCGGCTGGCACCCCGAGCGCACCGCGCAGGCGCAGGATCAGCAGTGGGGGCAGCGTATCAAGCAGTTGGACGCCGGCTTGCCGGCGGCCGTGGCGGCAGCGCGCGGCGGCCCCACAGAGGCCGATTCCTCACTGTTTCGCTGGTGGCTCAATCCAGCCGGCCGCCTGATCGTTGAAGTGACGCGCAGCGCCTATGACGGCTACCTGCGCCGCCCGCTGGACCTGGAGCTGCACCGCGAAACGGCGCTGCTGGGCCTGAACGCGCTGCGCCTGGGCATTGCGCCCAAGGCCCGCGCCGCTTGGGCGCAGCAGCAACCCGCGTCCCCTGCGCTGCGCGAGCGCCTGGCGTGGTCTGCAGACGGCCGCAGCCTGAGCGTGCGTCCCTGGGCAGCCGACGGGCTGATCAATGGCCAGGATGCGCAGCCGAACGAACGCATCGTCATCACGCTGGAGCGTGCGCCGCCGGCTTGATGGCGCGCAGCGCGATCGCCCACCAAGGAAACCCCACCATGCTGCTCTCCGAAGACCACCTCGCCGTTCAAGACGCCGTGCGCACTTTCGTGCAGGCCGAAATCGCGCCGCACGCCGCCGCGTGGGACAAGAGCCACCAGTTCCCGAGAGCGCAGCTGCGTGGGCTGGCGGCGCTGGGCTGCTATGGCGTGGCGGTGCCCACCGAATGGGACGGCGCCGGGCTGGATTACCTGGCGCTGGCGCTCATCCTGGAAGAGATCGCCGCCGGTGACGGTGCCACCAGTACCGTGGTCAGCGTCAACAACTGCCCGGTGTGCTCCA
>JBBQMM010000019.1:0-21121 GCA_038328935.1 Burkholderiales bacterium | reverse complement strand
GCGCTGGGGCTGGCCTTGCTGGCCCGCTGCGCAGCAGCCCGTCACAACGCCAGACTGAACCCCTGAGAGCCTCCAAGGCCCCTGTCGGCGCCCGGCGTTCGCGGAGAAAAAAGGGCGTCACGGCCGGGCCTTTGCTCCCTCTCCCTTCCAGGGAGAGGGGTGGGGGCGAGGCGGGGGTTTCGAGCCGCATGCGGCGAGCCCGCTAAGCGATGCCGGCTTGCAGGCCGGCATGCGCACTGCAAGTGAGGGTGCAATGCCGGCAAATCAACGACTTGGAAGTTTTGTTTCTCATGAGGCTGAGAGCAGGGCCATCGCGGGTTGACTTTATTTTCACGGCCCGCTGCAACACCATCCACGGTCTGTCACGGCTTGGCAACACCATCGGTCGTATCCTAGGGTGAACCCGAAGCCCGGCACGGCACTTGCGTCTGCACTTGCGTCTGTATCGGCGTCCGTACCGGCGTCTGCACCCGAACTGGAAAAGCCCGTGGAACGTCACTTCCTGACCCCTCTATTCAATCCCAAGGCGGTGGTCGTCTTCGCCGGAGACCGCACCACCGAAGCCCCCACGCGCGAAGCGCAGTGCCTGCGCCAGGCCCTTTCGGAGGGCACCTACAAAGGCGTGGTGACCTGGCTCGACATCGGCATGACGGGCACCTTGGCCGAACTGGCGCAATCGCGTGCCGACCTGGCGCTGATTGCACTGCCGCCTGACCAGATCGCCGCCGCGCTGGAAATCGTCGGCCGCATCCGCTGCCGCGCCGCACTGGTGCTGTGCAGTGGCTTGCCGGCGGCGCTGTGCCTGGAACTGCAGCAAATCGCCAAGCGCTACGACGTGCACCTGCTGGGGCCCAACACGCTGGGGCTGCAGCGCCCGGCACTGGGCCTCAACGCCAGCAGTCTGGGGCCGCTGGCGGCCAGCGGCGCCCTGGCACTGGTGTCACAAAGCGGGGCCCTCACGTCGGCCATGCTGGACTGGGCGAGCATGCACAACGTGGGCTTCTCGGCCGTGGTTTCGCTGGGGCCGAACACGGTGGTCGACCTGCCGCAGGTGCTGGACTTCCTGGCCGGCGACGGCGCCACGCAGAGCATCGTGGTCTACATGGAAGGCATACGCAACCCGCGCCGCTTCATGAGCGCGCTGCGCGCTGCGGCCATCGCCAAGCCAGTGGTGGTGATGAAGTCCGGCCGCCAGGCGGCGGGTTCCAAAGTGGCGCTCACGCACTCGGCCGCCATCGTCGGCGCCGACGATGTGTTCGACGCCGCGTTGCGCCGCGCCGGCGTGGTGCGCGTGCGCCAGTTCACACAGCTGTTTTCTGCCGCCCAGTGCCTGGCTTCACGCTTTCGGCCGGTGGGCCAGAACCTGGCCATCATCACCAACGGCGGCGGCCCTGCCGTGCTGGCGGCCGACTGGGCCGACACGCTGGGCCTGAAGGTGGTGCAGGTTGACGACCTGGGCGAAAACGGCACCGGCGCGCAATACCTCGAGCAACTGCAGCTGGTGCTGAAGAACCCGGGCATCGACGGCGTGGTGCTGATCCACGCGCCGAAAGCCGGCATCGACACGATGGCGCTGACGCAACCCATTGCCGATGCCTACACGCCCGCCGGCAAGCCGGTGCTGGGCTGCTGGATGGGTGAGCGCAGCGCGCAGCCGTCGCGCGCGCTGCTGGCTTCACGCGGCATGCCGGTGTTCCGCACGCCTGAAGCCGCGGTGGATGCGCTGTACAGCATCACCAGTTTTTATCGCAACCAGCAGCTGCTGCAACAGATTCCGCCGCCGCTGTCGTATGGCGCAGCGCCCGACACCGAAGGCGCGCGGCTGCTGATCGAGAACGTGCTGGCCGAACGGCGTCAGGTGCTGACCGAGCTGGAAAGCAAGTCGCTGCTGGCGGCCTTTCACATTCCGGTCACGCGCACCATGCTGGCGCGCAATGCCAACGAGGCGATGCTGATTGCCAGCCAGCTCGGTTACCCGGTGGCGCTGAAGATCGATTCACCCGACGTCACGCACAAGAGCGACGTGCAGGGCGTGGTGCTGGACGTGCACAACGCCACTCAGGTGCGCGACCGCTACCAGGAACTGCTGCAAGCGGTGGCCCGCGCCCAGCCCGGCGCGCGGGTGAACGGCGTCACCGTGCAGCCGATGGCCAAGCCGGCCAACGGTGCCGGGCGCGGCCGCGAGGTCTATATCGGCCTGACTACCGACGAAGCCTTCGGCCCCATCATCACTTTCGGCGCCGGCGGCACGATGATCGAGCTCATCAACGACCGCGCGATGGAGTTGCCGCCGCTGAACCAGTTTCTCGCCCGCAGCCTGATCAACCGCTCGCGCGTGGCCGACATGCTGGCCGAATGGCGCGGTGCACCGGCGGCCAAGGTGGCGGCCATCGAAGAGCTGCTGCAGCGCGTGAGCGACATGGTGTGCGCGCTGCCCCAGCTGCGCGAGATGGACATCAACCCTGTGATCGTGGACGAGAACGGCGCCATCGCGGTGGACGCGCGCGTGGTGGTGGGCGAAGCGACGCAGGCCCCCGGCAGTTTCAACCACCTGGCCATCCTGCCCTACCCCGTCGGGCTGGAGCGTGAATGGCCGCTCAAGCCGCGGGCGGCAGAAGGCGGCGGCGCGCCGTCCAACGTCAGCGCGGGCGTGTACCGCATCCGCCCCATCCACCCCGACGACGCCGAGATGCTGCAGGCGCTGGTGCGCGGGCTGTCACAGGAAAGCCGCTACTTCCGGTTTGCCAGCGCGCTGCACGAGTTGCCGCAGCGCATGCTGGCGCGCTTCACGCTCATCGACTACGACCGCGAGATGGCGATGGTGGCCGTCATCGAAGACCACACAGTGGCCGCCAACGGCAGCCCGGTGGCGACCGAACGCATCATCGGCGTCAGCCGCTACGTGGCCAACCCCGATGGCACGAGTTGCGAGTTCTCGCTGCTGGTGGCCGACGAGATGAAAGGCCATGGGCTGGGCGCGCGGCTGATGCAGGCCATCATGGACGTGGCGCGCAGCAAGGGTTTAACCGAAATCATGGGTCTGGTGCTGGCCAACAACTCGGCCATGCTGCGCCTGATGACGCGGCTGGGCTTCCACATCACATCGTATACAGAAGACCCCGACTTCAAGATCGCCACGCATGCGTTGTAAGGCCCCGGAAAGCGGCACGCCACGCGTTCGCAGCGCATATCCAAGGCGCCGCACGCGCCTGCAGGCTAACGCGCAGCTTGAGGCTTGTGCGGGCGCGTGACGGGCTCCTTCGGCAACCGCGGCCGCGCTGCATACGGGTCGGCAAAACCCAGTTCCAGCAGCAAGGCCGATTCGCGCGCTTCCATCTCCAGCGCGGGGCCTTCTTCGGTGTGGTCCATGCCCTGCGCATGCAAGGCGCCGTGCACCAGCAGGTGCGCGTAATGGTCCTGCAGCGGCAGCCGCTGCGCTTGCGCTTCGGCTGCCACCACGGGCGCGCACAACACCAGGTCGGCCACCACCACGGGCGTGCGTTCATAGTCGAAGGTGAGCACGTTGGTGGCGTGATCCTGGCCGCGGAAGTCGCGGTTCAGTGCCAGCCCTTCGGCATGGCCCACGATGCGCACCGTGATCTGCGCCGGCCCCGCCAGCGCCGCGCGCAACCAGCGCTGCACGCGGTGCCGCGGCAGCTGCGCACGGTGGCTGGCATCGGCAAACTGCAGCGACAGTTGCAAGCCGGGCTGCGACTCAGCGGGCATGCTGCGCGCGGTCGTAGGCCTGCACGATGCGCGCCACCAGCGGATGGCGCACCACGTCGGCAGCCGTGAAGTGCGTCATGCCGATGCCCTGCACGCCGGCCAGCACCTGCTCCGCGTCCACCAGGCCACTGACCACGTCCTTGGGCAGGTCGATCTGGCTCACGTCGCCCGTCACCACGCAGCGGCTGCCAAAGCCGATGCGGGTGAGGAACATCTTCATCTGCTCGCAGGTGGTGTTCTGCGCCTCGTCGAGGATGACGAAGGCATGGTTCAGCGTGCGGCCGCGCATGAAGGCCAGCGGCGCGATCTCGATCAGGCCCCTTTCGAAGGCGCGCGTCACCTTGTCCAGCCCCATCAGGTCGTACAGCGCGTCGTACAGCGGCCGCAGGTAGGGGTCGACCTTCTGCGCCAGGTCGCCGGGCAGAAAGCCCAGGCGTTCACCGGCTTCGACCGCCGGGCGCGTCAACACGATGCGCTGCACGCCCTGGCGCTCGAGTGCATCGACGGCGCAGGCCACCGCCAGAAAGGTCTTGCCGGTGCCTGCGGGGCCGATGCCGAAGGTGATGTCGTGCGCCAGCATCTGGCGCAAGTACTGCGTCTGGCTGGGTGTGCGGCCACGCAGGTCGGCGTGGCGCGTGTGCAGCACCAGGGCCTGCGCGTCATCGGTGGCTTGCGGCGAGGCGCCCTGGGCCGACTGTGCGTCCACCAGCATCAGCTGCAAGGCTTGCGCGGTGATGGGCGCACGGGCGCGTTCGTACAGCGCATCGAGCAACGCAGCACCCTGGTCCACCGCGGCGCGCGAGCCCTCGATGCGGAACTCGGCACCGCGGCGCTGCAGCTTCAGGGCCAACGCAGCTTCGATGTCGCGCAGGTGGCTGTCCAGCGGACCACACAGGTGGGCCAGTCGCCGGTTGTCATCGGGGTCGAAACGATGGAGTCGAATCAAGGCGGTTGGTCAGAAAACGCACAGGCAACCATTGTCGCAGTGCTTCACAAGGGTCGGCAGCCCCGGCTACGGCGTGCAAAATCTCCGGCTCTTGATGCCGGGCCGGCCTTGCCCCGAACCCTGCTGCCCCTATCCTGCTGCCTCACCCCTGCGCATGCTGCGAGTCCTGTTCCTTGGTCTGACCCTGTGGTGCGCCCTGGCCTGGGCACCAGCCGCTCACGCCGAGGTGTTGGTGCTGCGCCAGGCGACGACCGCCAGCGGCGGCGGCGACCGCTTTCCGGCCGAATTCAGCACCCGCCAGGTGACATTGCCCGACGAATGGGCGCTGTCCAGGCCCGGTTTTGCCGGCAGCCTGTGGTACCGCACCGAATTCAGGACGCCAGCCAAGCTGCCCCGTGGCGACGTGCTGTCGCTTTACATCGAGCATGTGTGCAGCACGCTGGAGGTCTACCTCAACGGCAACCTGCTGCACACCAGTGGCGCCAACCCGGCATCGCCCGGTGCGGTGCCATCGGCCTTCTCGGCACCGGCGGGCACGCGCAGCATCCACGACTGCAACCACCCACAGCTGTTGCCACTGCCCACCGCGCTGTTGAAGGACGGCGGCAACCAGCTCGACATCAAGGTCAGCGGCCATGCGCTGGCCACCTCCGGCTCACGCCAGCGTGCGGGTGGCCTTTCTGCATTGATGGTGGCGCCGCAGTCGGAGCTGGCCGCGCGCTACAGCATGCAAAGCACGCTGCAGGTCGCGGCGCCGCAGGCGATGAGCGCCACGCTGGCGCTGATGGGCGGATTCATGTTCGTGCTGGGTTTCATCAACCGGCGCGAAAGCCATCTGGCGTACTTCGGCGCGCTGTGCGTGGGCTGGGCGGGCGTCAGCGCCCGCATGTGGATGCGCAGCGTGCCCACCAGCCACGCCAGCGCCGAGTTCTTCGTCTGCGCACTGCTGGGTTTCATCGTCTGGGCCGCGGTGCAGTTCCTGTTGCGCTACAGCGGCGCGCGCTTTCGCTGGGCCGACGTGGGGCTGCCGCTGCAATGCGCGACGCTCACGTTGACGCTGGCCCTGGCCGGCCCGGGCCGGCTCAATGCAGTGGCCACCGTCTGGTACGTGATCCTGGCCATTGAAGTGGCTGCGGCCGCCATGTGGTACTTGCGCAGCCAGAGCGGCGCGCGTTCGGCGTGGGTCATGGGCGGCCTGCTGTCGGCGGCCACGGCAGCAGCCCTGATCGAAGCTGCCGTCCAGTGGGGGCGCGCACCGACCTTTGCAGCGCAGGTGGCCGAACTGGTAGCGCCGGTGGTGGTGGTGCTGGTGGGCCTGCGGCTGGTGCAGCAGCACGGGCGCGCGCTGCAGCACGCCGAGGAAGGCAAGGCGGCACTGGAGCAGCGGGTGCGCGAGGCCACGGCCGAGATCGAGCGCAACTTCCGCCAGATGGCCGAGCTGCGTGTGGAGCAGGTCACCGAACGCGAGCGCAAGCGCATCGCGGGCGACCTGCACGACGACCTGGGCGCCAAGCTGCTGACCATCGTGCATACCAGCGAAAGTGAACGCATATCGACGCTGGCGCGCGAGGCGCTGGAAGAAATGCGGCTGTCGGTGCGGGGCCTCACCGGAAAGGCCGTGCGCCTGGCCGACGCACTGGGCGACTGGCGCGCCGAGGTCGTCTCGCGCCTGGCACAGGCGGGCATCGAAGCCGAGTGGAGCGCACCCGAAGACCTGCCGCAGACGCTGGGTGCACGCGCCTACGTGCAGACCACGCGCATCCTGCGTGAAGCCACCAGCAACATCATCAAGCACAGCGGCGCCAGCAGTTGTTCGGTGACCGCAGGCATCGCCGACGGCGACTTCACGCTCGTGGTGCAGGACGACGGCAGCGGCATTTCCGCCGAGGTGGAGGGTCGGCTCGACCGTGGCCACGGCCTGGCCAGCATGAAGAACCGGGCCAAGCAGATGCAGGGGCAGTGCCTGGTGGAAAGTAGCGCCGGATATGGAACCGTGATACGCCTCACGATTCCGCTGAATCGATCGATGGAAAGCTCATGATGCCAATGAACCCGACCGATAACATCGAATCGCACGCAGTGCCCGCCGCACCCATCATGAAAACCATCCTCCTGCTTGAAGACCTGCCCGAGATCAGAGCCTGGCTGCGCAAGCTGGTGTTGCAGGTGTTTCCGGGCGCGACGATTTCAGAAACGGCGCGTGTGCACGACGCCATCGAGATGGTGGCAGCAGTCAAGTTCGACCTTGCACTGATCGACCTCGGCCTGCCCGACGGCAGTGGCGTGGACGTGGTGACGCGGCTGCGCGACATGCAACCTGACGCGCAAAGCGTGGTGGTCACCATCCACGACGACGACGAGCACTTGTTCCCCGCGCTGCAGGCCGGCGCTTTCGGCTACATCCTGAAAGAGCAGGCGCGCGAACTCATCACCGAGCAGCTGCAGCGCATCAGCCAGGGCGAGCCGCCGCTGAGCCCGAGCATCGCGCGCCGTGTGATGGCCTACTTCAGCGCCAAGGCCAAGCCGCAGGTGAACGCCAACTCGATGCCCAACGTGAGCCTCACCGACCGCGAGAGCGAGGTGCTGTTGCGCGTGGCCAAGGGTTACACGCTGCCCGAGATCGGCGTGCAACTCGGCCTGAGCCGGCACACGATTGCCGACTACGTGAAGCAGATCTACCGCAAGCTCAACGTGAGCTCGCGCGCTGAAGCGGCACTGGAAGCACAGCGGTTGGGGTTGTTTCGCTGAACGGGCGGCCTGCCGCCTTGCGGGCAGGCCCGATTTCGTGACAAGAGCGTGGCTCGCGCCGAGACCATGCTCGGCCGCCGAGTCACGACTCCTGCCCAGGCCGCTTCGTGCTAAGCTGGACCATACTGACCATATCGGTCATGGGAGCCCGCCGTGATCACCGAAGCCACCGCCGTCGCTCTGCGGCAGAACCTGGGCGACATGCTCAACCGCGTGCAGTACCGCCGCGACAGCATCGTGATCACCAAGGACGGCAAGCCCGTCGCCGCACTGGTGGACGCGGCGCTATTCGAACGCATCCGGGCCATGCAGGAGCGGTTTGATGCCCTGTGCGACCGCATCGCCAAGGGCTATGAAAACGTGCCACATGACGAAGGCTTGGCCGAGATCGAGCAGGCCTGCGCCCAGGCACGTCAGCAGACCGCCGATGAATGGCGCAGGGCCGGGCGTTTGCCGCCACTCGCGCCAGCCGCGAAGACCGCGTCACCCCGGCGCAGCGCTGCACAGCCCTCAAGAAAGACTGCCAAGGCCAAGCCTGCCCGCCGCGCCAGCGGCAAGCTGATCGGATAGCACCATGCTCTTGGTGCTCGACACAAACGTGCTCGTGTCGGGCCTGGCCTATGCGGGCGGGCCGCCTGGCCGCTTGGTTTCCGCATGGCGCAGCGGCGCCTTCAGCATCGCGTCTTCAGACTTCGCGCTCCGCGAGTTGACACGCGTTCTTCCTGGAATGTCGGCACGCACCGGAATGTCGCCGATGGAACTTCGGGACTTCCTGGATGCTTTTCGCACGTCTGCGGTGTGGGTGGAGCCAGGCGATGACATCCTTGCCCAAGCGCAAGCCAGCGGCCTGCGCTACCCGAACGATGTGCCGATCCTGGCAACGATGATCGCGGCCGCTGCCGACTGCCTGGTAACGGGTGACAAGGACCTGCTGGCGCTGGCCGGGCAATACCCCATCCTGACGCCGGCTGAGTTCTGTGCCCGCCACGCGCCATGACGCTGCACCGCCGACTCCACTTCGACGGCGAGCAGGTACATGACGCCGTACCCGTCGCGAGCCGGCGGCGCTTTACTCCTGTGTCAACGCCAGCAAGATGTCGGCGTACCAGGTGCAGTTCAGCCCCAGCGATTCGTCTTTGGTGAGGTCGCGCTCGCCCATGTCCAGCGTGCCCGAGTGCACACCCAGCAGCCGCCAGGGCAGCGCGCCGCTGGCGCTGTGGTAGTCGCGCATCACCACCGGTGCGCCGCTGGTGCCGCGGTGCGTGCGGGCGTCGGTGAGAAAGAAGCCCTGGCCCTGAAAACGCATGCCCCAGGCCGATGACAAGACCGACTGGCGCACCACCGGCAGATGGTGCAGCGTGTCGTGAAAACCGAGCGGAAAACCGAGGATCAGCACCGAGGTGCCGACTTCCACCGCGGCGTCGGGCAAGCCCAGATGCTCGGGTGTGAAAGCGCTCAGCACGGCAGCGGCGGGCAGCGCGCTGCGGTCGACTTCGATCACCGCCACGTCCACCTCGCCAGCCGCGTCCACACCTTGCTTCCACTGACTGCGGCCGCCCTCGAAGAGCATGATCGAGCACAACGTCGACCGCGCCAGGTCATCGGCGTCGGTGTGAAGCTCGATCTCGATGCGGTTGGGCCGGTGCCTGCTGGGCTCGTCGATGAGCACGTGGCGGCTCGTCACCAGATACAGGCGCTCGTCGCGCCTGAAGAAGAAACCAGTGGCGTTGGTCAACGCACGGCTGTGCTCGAAGGTGACGATGCGGGCGGCAGTGAGCAGCAGCGAGTCGATCATGGTGCGGTGGTGAATGACCAAGCGAAGAGCGAGGGTCAACCATAGCACCAGCCCGTGTCGCCCACCTGCATCAGGCGCCGACGGCCATGACGCGCGCGCCAAGCCACTGCAGCACCGGCACAGTCGCGGCTGCCAGCGTCGCCGCGCTGCAGCGGCCTGCGGCACCACGTGATGTCAACGTTCCCTGAAGGCCTCTTGCGACTTCAGCATCGGCAACAGCATGAAGGCCAGCACGCTGCGCTGGCCGGTTCGAATCTCCACCGTGCCGTTCATGCCCGGCAGCACGGGCAGCGCCGGCCGCACCGACGTCGTCGAACGCCTGTCTGCTGAAGATGGCGCTTCTGAAGCAGGCGCATCCGAAGCAGTCGCTTCTGCAGACGGCGCTTCTGAAGCAGGCGTCTCTGAAGAGGGCGCCGTTGCCGCTGCGGCCCGCTCGGTGCGTGCTTCGTTCGCGCCCTTGCGCTGAGGCAGCAGGCTGTTGCTCTCGGCGCGCACCAACGCTCTGTACCAGGTGCCATCGGGCGACGATGCACGCTCGGGGTCTCCCAGCGCGTCGGGGCTGATGCTGTGCACGACGCCACGCAGGCCGCCGTAGATGGTGTATTCGTAGGCCGAGAGCTTGATCAGCACCGGCTGGCCGACCTTGACAAAGCCGATATCGGCCGGTCGCACGCGCGCTTCCACCAGCACATGTTTGCCCAGCGGAAGTATCTCCATCACGGGCGCGCCCGGCGCGACCACGCCGCCCACGGTGTTGGCCTTGATCTGCTTGACGATGCCGCGCACCGGGCTGGTCAAGGTGTTGCGGCGAATGGCGTCGTCACGCACCACCATCTGCTCTTCCATCAGCGAAAGCTCGGTGCGCACACGCACCAGCTCGGCGCTGGCGTCCTGCCTGAAGCGGTTGCTGCGCTCCTGAATCTGCGCCGACAGATCGTTGATCTGCCGCCGCAGCCGCATCACCTCCACTTCGCTCATCAAACCGTTGGCGGCCATGCGCTGAGACACGTCGAGCTCGCGGCCCAGCAGGCTGATGCTGCGGCGCACGCTGTCGGTGGCTTCCACCAACGCGTTGCGCCGGGCCTCATAACTCTCGGTTTCGCCGGCCACCACGGGGGCCGGCAGCTGGGGCGGAAATTTCAGCGCCTTGCCGCCAGCCTCGGCCTGCAGCCGCGCCAGCGTGCCCATCGTCGCCAGGCGCTTGGCCTGGCCTTCGGCCTGCTGCGCCTCGGCGCGGGTGGGGTCCAGCGTGGCCAGGGCCTGGCCCGCCTCCACTTGTTCACCTTCGCGCACCAGCAGTTCGCGCAACAAGCCGCCTTCCAGACTGGCGATCACCTGTTCGCGGCCATCGGGCACCACGCGGCCGTTGGCCTTGGTCACGATGTCCACCTGCGCCAGGGCCGACCAAGCCACGGCCACCACCAGCGCAGCCAGCATCAGGTAGACGGCCCACATCGCTGCCGGCGCAGGCTCCAGCAGCTGCGCACCGGTGACCGGGCTGACAAACGGCAGGTCGGCCACCTGCAAGGCGGCGCGCTGGGGGCGCTTGAAGAAGGCTCGCATGCGATTGGATGCGGCTAGACAGCCGGCTCACGCGGCGCTGGCTGGGCAGAGGGATGCACGCGCACGTTGCTGTCGGGGCCCTGCGCTGCCGATGGCGGCTTGGTACCCGACAGCGCGGCGAGCACGGCGTCCTTGGCGCCGTCCATCACGACACGGCCCTGGTCCACCACCACCACGCGGCGCACCAGCTCCAGCACGGCCGGGCGGTGCGTCACCATCACCAGCGTGCAGCCGCCACAGGCCGAGCGCAGCTGGCGCAAGAAGGCGACCTCGCTCTGCGCGTCCATCGAACTCGTCGGTTCGTCCATCAGCAGAATCTGCGGCTGCGTCACCAGGCAGCGCGCCAGCGCCACCAGCTGGCGCTGGCCGCCGGAGAGCAGCGCGCCGCCCTCGCCCACCGGCAGTTCCCAGCCTTGCGGGTGTTGCGCCACCAAACGGTCCAGCCCGGTGACACGGGCCACTTCGCCCAGCCGTGACGGGTCGGCCGCGGGGCGGTCGAGCAGCACGTTTTCGCGCAGCGTGCCTTTGAAAAGCCGCGGGTCCTGGGCGACGAAGCCGACGCGGGCGCGGTAGTCGGCGGGGTCGATCTGGCGCAGGTCGATGCCGTCGGCCTGCACGTGGCCTGCGGTGGGCAGGTACAGGCCCGCCATCAGGCGCAGCACGGTGCTCTTGCCGCTGCCGATGCGGCCCAGCATGGCGATGCGTTCACCCGGCTCCACGCGCAGGTTCAAGCCCTTCAGCACCTGCGGCCCCAGTGCCACCGGTTGGTGCGGGTTGGCGCCGTTGCCCGGCTCGGGATACGCGAAGCCCACATCCACCAGCGCCAGCTGGCCACTGAGGCTGCTGCGCGGCACATAGACGCGGCCCGGTTCACGGTCCACCGGCTGGCTCATCACGCGGTCCAGCGCACGCAGCGCGGCACGCGCACCCTGGTAGCGCGTGGCGAGCTGCACGACGCTGGAAAGCGGCGCCACGGCGCGGGTGGCAAACATCACCGAACCGATCAGCGCACCGGCGCTGACGATCTTGGCGTCGATGAGAAACACGCCCCACACCAGCATCACCAGCGAGATGGCCTGCTGCGAGATGGCCGAGATGTTCATCGTCAGCGCCATGATCTTGCGCGAGCGCAACATCGACGTTGCGGCGCTGGCCGTGGCCTCTTCGTACTGGCGCAGGAAGCGACCCTGCGCGCCTGCGGCCTTCAGGTCCTCCAGCCCGTCCACCGCCTCGACCAGCACGCCGTGCAGGTCGGCCGTCTGGTTCATGTGCGACATGGTGGCGCGGCGCAGCGCACCCTGGATCAGGAGCGACATCAGCAGCAGCAGCGGAATCGCGATCACCAGCACCCAGCCCAGCGGCCCGCCGATGACGAACACCATCGCGACGAAGACGAAGATGAACGGCAGGTCGGAGATGGCCGACAGCGTGGCCGACGCAAAGAACTCGCGCACCAGCTCGATCTGAGCCAGGTGGTGCGAATAGGCCCCCGCCGATTCAGGCCGCTGCTCCATGCGCAGCGACAATGTCTGCCGAAACAGGATGCTGCCGACGATGAGGTCGGCCTTGCGGCCGGCC
This sequence comes from Burkholderiales bacterium, assembly GCA_038328935.1. Classification (GTDB taxonomy): domain Bacteria; phylum Pseudomonadota; class Gammaproteobacteria; order Burkholderiales; family Burkholderiaceae_C; genus Rubrivivax. The sequence goes on along the minus strand of JBBQMM010000019.1, from coordinate 8,765 downwards.
ATGTCTATCAGGTAGGCGCGCAGCTGTCGGGCCATCAGGTCGAAGGCCAATGCCAGCGCAGCGCCGATGGCCAGTGTGACGAGCGTGACATAGGCCTGGTGCGGGATCACCTTGTCGTAGATGACGGAAGTGACCATGCCGGTGACCAGCATCAGCACGTTGCTCAGCAGCGCAGCCACCAGCGCCCCACGGTAGTAGGGCAGGAAGCGCCGCATCGTGCCCCACAGCCAGTGCGAGCCCGGCTCGCGCAGCAGCTCGATGTCGGAACGGTGGCTGGCCACCGGCGTGGCCTGGGGCGTGCACACCAGCGCGGTGCCGGTGTACTCGGCCTCCAGTTCGGCCTCGGTGGCGGTGCACGCATGGTGCTCGCGGCCCGGCATCACGACGTCGTAAGGCCGGCTGCCGGGGTCGGCACCGGCGCTGTCGGCGCGGCGCGCCACCACGATGCAGGCGTCGCCGCCGTTGAGCAACAGCACGGCCGGCAACAGCAGCGCGCTGATGTCGCCGATGCCCCGTTGCACCAGCCCGGCGTTGAAACCGGCCTCGCGCAGCACACGCAGCGCTCCTTCGGGCGTCAGGCGACCGCTGGTGGGCTGGCCGGCCAGCAGCGACTCGGCCGAGCGCGGGCGCGCGTGGTGGTGGCTGAGCCAGCTCAGCGCGTGCGCCAGCGCGTCGTTGTCGATGTCCCAGCCTGCGTCTGCAGCTTCTGGTGCCGCAACAGGCGCACGCACCGAAGCCGGCGGCGGCGGTGGCGGTGCCGCCCCCGCCTGCACGTCGGCGCGGTGCGCTTCGACTCTGGGCTCTAAAACGGTGCTGTCGCTCATCGAGGCTGCAGGGGCGGGCCTTCTCGTTCAGCCGTGTTCAGCGGTGTTCAACGGGGCAGCGGCGCGCGCGCAGCCAGCGCCAGCCGTTCGAAGTGCGCTTCGATATCGCGCACGATCTGCGGCAGGTCGAACAGCGGCGACGAGCGGCCGTGTTCAGCCAGATAGCGTTTATAGGAAGCCAAGCGCTGCGGCTGCCGGCCCAGCGTGATGGCCAGCCGCTCGTAGGCGGGCAGATCAGCGGTGACGAGGTCGGGCAGCCCGATGGCGCCGAGCAGGCTGCCGGCCATGCGGCTGATGTAGGTGCGGCCGCTGCGTGTGACGATGGGCAGGCCCATCCACAGTGCGTCGCTGGCGGTGGTGCCGGCGTTGAAGGGGAAGGTGTCGAGCATCAGGTCGGCCAGCTGAAAGCGCGCCAGGTACTCCGGCGGCGCTGCACGCGGGGCGAAGATCAGCCGCGCTCGCGCCACGCCCTGCGCGTCGGCCTGCAGCAGCATGTTTTCGCGCGCGGTGTCGTTGTCGGCCAGCAGCCACATCACGCTGCCGGGCACGGCGGCGACGATGCGCATCCAGGCGCCGAACATCTCGGCCGTGAACTTGTGGTTGTTGTTGAAACTGCAGAAGACGAAGGCCTCTTCGGGCAGCTGGTAGCGGGCGCGCTCGGGGCGCGGCGCCACCTCGCGCTGGCGGTCGCTGACCTGGTAGCAGTGCGGCAGGTACAGCGGCTGCTCGGTGCAGTAGGGCAGCAGCTCGGCTGGCATCACGAAGCGGTCGGCCAGCATCCAGTCCACACCGGGCACGGCGCTGGTGCCGGGCAGGCCCAGGTAGCTCACCTGCACCGGCGCCGGCCGTTGCACCAGGATGCCGGGGCGCGCACCGCTGGTCAGGCCCTGCAGGTCCACCAGCACGTCGATGCCGGCCTGCGCAATCAGCTGGGCCGCGGTGGTGTCGTCCACGCCGCCCAGGCGCACATGGTGGTCGATGGCCTTCAGGATGCGCTGGCGTTGCTTGTGAAAAACCGGCTGCGTTGAATCGGGTGTCCAGTCGAAGGCCCAGACCTCGAAGCGCTGGCGGTCGTGCAGCTCGAAGAGTTCGGGCGTCAGCAGGCCCACCGCATGCATGTGCAGGTCACCCGACAGATAGGCCACCTTGACGCGGCCACTGCGCGCACCGGCCAGCGGTGCCATGCGCTCGTGCAGCGGTTGGGCAGGCGCTTTGGGCACCTTCTCGCTGACGAAGCGCTGCGCCGACATCAGCTGCAGCGCCGGATCGTCGCTCAGGCCCATCATCGCCAGCAACGAGGTGCCGGTGAGGAACTGGTTGGGCGTCACCTCGCCCACCGCCAGGTCGTGCGGCCACGCGCACTGCTTCTGGCGGATGTGCACGTAGTGCTGGATGACATCGCCCTGCGCAGCCTTCAACTGCAGGCTGGCGCGCATCAGCGCTTCGGCTTCGGGATAGCGGCGCAGCTGCTCCAGCAGGCGCGCACTGTTGTTCAGTGCGTGCAGGCGGTGTTCCAGGCTGGGCACGGGCGTGGCTTCGAAAACCGCGCGCCACATCGCCAGCGCGGCCTCGGTGTCGCCGCGCCGCTCCAGCAAGTGCCCCAGGTTCAGGCTGGCAGGTGCAAAGCCGGGGCTGAAAGCCAAAGCGCGCTGATAGGCCTGTTCGGCCCGCTCAGGCTTGCCCGAGGACGACAGCACGGTGCCCCAGTTGAAGCAGGCCACGTGGCGCAGCGGCGAGTCGTTGTGGTCGATCCAGGCCTCGTACAGCGCGGCTGCGCTGTCCAGCTGCCCGGCTGCTTGCAGGCTTTGCGCGCGGTCCATCACATCGGGTGCGGTGAGGGAGCCCGCGCGTGCAGCGGCCAGCCAGCCCGGCAGATCAGGGGCGGCAGCCTGGGCAGGCGCAGTCGTCGTGGCGGGCGCCACGTGGGCAAAGGCAGAGTCCATCCGGCTCCCTCGGTGGATGCAGATGCCTTGCATGCTAGGGAGCGCGGGCCGCCGCCGGGCCGGCAAAAGTGGGGTGCTTACAGGCCTGTTCGGTCTCTCACAGGCCCGGCTTGCTCAGGCCCGGGGGTCGCCGGGGCGCCGTCCCCGCGGCTGCTGCGCCACGCCTGGCAGACCCGTTGGCGGCCGCGCTGGGCCGCAGCGCCAGCAACCGCCCAGGCGCTGCGCAGGCGCTGGGTCTGAGGTCGCGGCAGTTCAGCTGCCACTGTTGCAAGCTGGGGCTGGCTTGACACCTCGCCCCTCACGGCGTCATCGGTTGCTGGCGAAGCAGTAGAAGCGCCCGGAGCCGCCGGTGCGCACCAGCGCTTCCTGGCTGCAACCCGCCGACTGGTGCGAGAAGTTCCAGGACTGGGCCCAGGCTTCGGCCAGCGGCCCTATCAGGTCATGGTGGCCGACGATGGCCGAACCGTCGCTGCTGCTGGTCCAGGCCTTGCACGTGGTGTCGGTTTGCGGCGCAAAAGCGGTGCCATCTGCGCGCGAGCCGGTCAGCATGTCGTGCTGGTTCGGGGTGTCGCCGCGGCCTTTGATGACGGCTCCCTTTTCGTCCAGCGCGGTGGTCTTGCTGATGCGGTTGCTGGTGTGCAGTTGCGCCACGTCGGCCGCAATCAATTCGCCCTTGGCGTTGTACCAGGGGCCGGCGCCGATGCGGTCGCGGGCGTTGACGGAGGGCACGCCGGCGGCATTGGTGGGCGACGGAAAGGCACCCGGCACACTCAGGTAAGCGCGCCAGGTCTTGCTGCCGGCGCCTGCGGCCACCGCCAGCTTCTGGCAATGCGCATCGGCGCCCGCCAGGCCACCCAGGTCGGCGCCCTTGTTGCTGCCTTCGCTGGTGATGAAGAAACTCATCGGCCCGGCAGACGGCGTGCTGGCGCAGCCGGCCAGCACGAGCGCGGCCGCGGCGGCCAGAGCGAGTTGGTGAACCTTTTGCATGTTGAAATTCTCCTGATGTGAGGCTGGGTGGGTGGTCAAGGGAAGTACTTTTGGGCAGTACTTTTGCGCAGTACTTTTGCGCAGTACTTTTGGGTAACACGTTGGGTCGTACGTTTGGGTAATACGTTCACGCCCGTGCCTTTATGCCTCAGGGTGTTCCCTGAGGTCCAAGGCGCAGCCGAGCTCAAGCCGGCCGCTGCTGGCATTTCGTCGACAAAAACGGGCGCCTGCAGCGATAGCTGCGCTGCCGCGCCGGGCCCCGGAGTTCGACGAACTACCCGCGAGCACCGAACTGGTCGCGACAGCCGCAGCGGAGACGAAGCGGGCCCCGCATAGCCCGGCCGGGGCCCGGCAGTGGGTGGCCGACAATGCACTCCCCGTCAGCGCGGTGGCTCTGCCATCACCCCTTGCTGGCGGTTCGCACTCGCCCATGCCACCCGAAAAATCCGCCACTGCCGCACACCCACGCCCCGCCACGGCGCCAGCGCAGCACCGGGGCACTCCCGGCGGTGCGGACGTGGCCGACAGCCCCGGCGCCGCCCTCGCCAGCGGCGGGGGCGGCAACAGCCCGCCCGCCAACGACCAGGACGCCATGGCCGTGGCCCTGGCCGGCTTGCTGTCGCTGGCGGTGGCGATGGGCATCGGGCGCTTCGCCTTCACGCCGCTGTTGCCGATGATGCTGCACGACGGCGTCATCAGCCTGCCCGCGGCCAGCTGGCTGGCCACCGCCAACTACGTCGGCTACTGGCTGGGTGCCATCGCCTGCGCCTTGCAGCCGCTGCTGTGGGCGCGCTGGCGGCCCGGCCGCCCGTTGACACACACCACCGCGGTGCGCATCGGCCTGGTGGCAACGGTGGTGCTGACGGCTGCGATGTCGCTGCCGGTGCCGGCGCTGTGGCCGCTGTGGCCGCTGTGGCGGTTCCTGGCCGGGCTGGCCAGCGCGCTGGTGTTCGTCTACCTCTCGGGCTGGTGCCTGGCGCGCCTGTCGGCGATGGGCCGTCCAGCCCTGGCCGGCCTCATCTTCGTGGGCCCTGGCCTGGGCATTGCGGTCAGCGGCCTGGCCGCCTCGGGCATGGTGGCCGGCGGCGCCAGGGCCAGCACCGCCTGGGCGGCGTTTGCAGTGCTGGCAGCCGTGTTGACGGCGCTGGCGTGGCCGCGCCTGCAAGGGCTGGTGGCCGCGCCGGCACAGGCCAGCCCGAGCCCGGTGGCCGGCGCGCAGCGGGGCACCCTGCTGCTGTTCACGCTGGCCTACGGCCTGGCCGGCCTGGGCTACATCGTCACCGCCACGTTCTTGCCCGTCATCGCGCGCCAGGCGCTGCCGGGTGGTTCGGTGTGGCCGGACCTGTTCTGGCCGCTGTTCGGCCTGGCCGTTGCCGCCGGTGCCCTGATCACCCTGCGCCTGCCCGACTGGGACCGCCGCAAGTTGCTGGTGGCTTGCTATGCGCTGCAGGCGCTCGGTGTGCTGCTCACGGTGTGGTGGCTCAGCCTGGTCGGCTTCGCGCTGGGCAGCCTGCTGCTGGGCTTGCCGTTCACGGCCATCACCCTGTTTGCGGTGCAGGAGGCGCGGCGGCTGCGGCCCCACAACCCCTCGGCGTTGATCGGCACCCTGACCGCCGCCTGGGGCCTGGGGCAGATAGCCGGGCCGCCCCTGGTGGCCTGGCTGCTGCCGCGCAGCGCCAGCGCTGGCCAGGGTTTCGAACGCGCCTTGTTGACGGCCACCGGCGCGCTGGTGCTGGGCGGGCTGTTGTTGGCCTGGTTGCTGATGCGCCACCCGCTGCGCCACCCGCTGCAGCCGAAGCCGGGTGCCCGCTGAGCCCTTGGCCTAAGAGGCTGCGTGCCTGCCCCACCCCCTCCTACTGAATCACAACCCATGCCCATCCAATGGTTCCCCGGCCACATGCACGCCACACGGCAGGCGCTGGCCAAGCGGCTGCCCGATATCGACGTCGTCATCGAGCTGCTCGACGCGCGGCTGCCGGGCTCCAGCACCAACCCACTGCTGGCCGAGCTGGCGCGAGCCGCCGGCGGCAAGCCGGCGTTGAAGGTGTTGAACAAACAAGACCTGGCCGACCCCGACACCACCGCGCTGTGGCTGGCGCACCTGAAGGCGCAGCCGGGCACCAACGCCATCGCGCTGGACGCCAGCGACACCGCGCCCGCACGCCAGCTGGTGCCGGCCTGCCGCGCCCTGGCGCCGCTGCGGGGTGGCATGGTCAAGCCGCTGCGCGTGTTGATCTGCGGCATACCCAACGTCGGCAAGTCCACGCTCATCAACACGCTGGTGGGCAAACGCAAGGCCAAGACCGGCGACGAGGCCGGCATCACCAAGGTGGAGCAGCGCATTGCGCTGGCCAACGACATGGACCTGTACGACACACCGGGCATGCTGTGGCCGCGCATCGTGGTGGAAGAAAGCGGCTGGCACCTGGCGGCCAGCGGCGCGGTGGGCCGCAACGCCTATGACGAAACCGAGGTCGCGCTGCACCTGCTGGCCCGCGTGCGCCAGCACTATGGCCAGCGGCTGCAGCAGCGCTACAAACTGGGCCTGCTGGACGGGCTGAGCGACGAAGCCCTGCTCACCGAGCTGGGCCGCAAACGGGTGGCCCTGCGCGCCGGGGCACAGGTAGACCTGCAACAGGCCGCCGAGATCGCCATCAACGACTTCCGCAGCACGGCCTGGGGCCGCGTGTCGCTCGAGACACCGGCTGACTTTGCCGGCTGGCAAGCCGCCGGCGAAGAACGCGAGGGCGCACGCAAGGCCCGCGCCGCCGCCCGCGTGGCGCGCAAGCCGCCGCAGCGGGGTGGCCCGGACCAGCAGCCCTGGCCCGGGCCCGGGTCCGGGCCAGGGTCAGAACGCGGCCCTGACGCCGAGATCGAACCCGCAAAAGATTGACGCCGCAGCCGGCTGCTCGGCCAGGCGCGGGTACTCGCTGCGCAGCTGCTTGAGCACGGCGCCCTCAGCGGCTCAGCCGCCTTCGATCAGACCCAACAAGGTGGCGAGCGAGTCGGCCTCGTGCAACGGCTTGTCGGGGCGCATGCGCAGCATGCGCGGAAAGCGCACCGCCACGCCGCTCTTGTGGCGCGGGCTGGCGCCGATGCCTTCGAAGCCGATCTCGAACACCAGCGTCGGCCGCAGGCTGCGCACGGGGCCGAACTTCTCCAGCGTGGTGGCGCGCACCACCTTGTCCACGGCCTTGAACTCTTCGTCGGTGAGGCCCGAGTAGGCCTTGGCGAAGGGCAGCAGCTGCAGTGCGCCGCTGTCCAGCGGTGGCGCGGGTTCACGCCGCGCAATGGCGTCGAGCACGGCCTGGGCTTCGTCGGCACCGGCCGGGGCGCGGCTCCACACCGCGAAGGTGTAGTCGGTGTAGACGCTGGCGCGGCGCCCGTGGCCGGCCTGCGCGTAGACGAGCACGGCGTCGGCGGTGTACGGGTCGAGCTTCCACTTCCACCAGGTGCCGTCGCTCTTCGTGCGACCGCTGCCGTAGCGGGCCTGGGCCGACTTCAGCATGAAGCCTTCAAAACCGCGCTGGCGCGCCTGCAGCCGCAAGGTGGCGGCTTCGTCCCAGTGCGCGCAGGCCAGCAACGGCGACAGCCGCAGCACGGCGGGCGGCAACGGTTGCAGCCCGGCCTGCGGTGCCGGCGAAGTGGGCGAAGAGGGTGAAGTGGGCGAAATGGGTGAAGTGGGCGAAATCGGCGAAGTGGGCGACGTGCGCGACGCGGGCACCTCGGGAAGCACCACGAACGGCGCCAGCGCCGCTTCGAGCAGGCCGCGCCGGGCCGGCTGGTGGTGGTTGCGCACATCGGCACCGCCGCTTTCCAGCAGGTCGTAGGCCATGAACACCACCGGCGCATCGGCCAACAGCTTCTTGCCCACCGTCTTGCGGTTGAGTCGCGTCTGCAGCAGCTTGAACGGCGCCGGCCGTTCGCTGCCCGGCAGCCAGACCAGCAGTTCGCCGTCGAGCACGGTGCCGTCGGGCAGCCGCGCGGCTTGCGCCACGACCTCAGGAAAACGTTCGGTGACCAGCTCTTCGCCGCGCGACCAGATCCACACCTGGCCGCTGCGCTTGACGACCTGGGCGCGGATGCCGTCGTATTTCCATTCGAGCAGCCAGTCCTGCACGGGCCCCAGCGTGTGGGGCTCGGCCTGCAACGCGTGCGCCAGGAAGAACGGATAGGGCTGGCCAGCGGGCGCGTGGTCGCTGTCGGCGCCGGCCACCAGCGCCTGCCAGCGTGCAGCGCTGGGCGTGGCACGCGCATCGGCCCAGCCCACCAGGCGCTGCGCCAGCAGTTGCGCGTCCAGCCCGGTGTGCTGCGCCAGCGCCCGCTGCACCACCAGGCGGCCGACACCGACCCGAAAACCGCCGCCCACCATCTTGATGAGCACAAAGCGCTCGGTGCTGCTGAGTTCGCGCCACCACGCCTGCACGCGGTGCACCTGCTCGGCCTGGGCCAGGCCCCGCAGCGGCAACAGGCGCTCGGTCATCCATTGCGCCAGGCCCGGTGCCGGGTCGGCAGGCTGCGTGGCGGGCGGTGTGGCGGGCTGCACGTCCGGTGCCGGCAACAGGTGTGCGATGGTCTCGGCGAGGTCGCCCACGGCCTGGTAGCAGGCCTCGAACAGCCAGTCGTCGACGCCGGCCATGCGGCAGGCGGCCTCGCGCAGCACCGCCATCGGCACCACCTGGCGCGGCTTGCCGCCGGCCAGCAGCGTCACGGCCCACGCGGCGTCTTCGTCGCTGGCCTGCGCAAAGTAGCGCACCAGCGCTGCCAGCTTGTCGTTCTGCGCAGTGCTGGCGTCCAGCGCTTCATACAGGTCGGCAAAGTCACGCATGGTGCTGAACCAGCAATGGGCGGGGCGTGCCGGGTGCAGACTGCATCAGGGTGGGGACGGCGGGGCGGCCGGGGCAGGCTGACCGTCGGCAGGCTCAGCGTCGACAGGCTGACCGTCGAAGGGCTGACCGTCGCCAGGCCGAGTTTCGGCAGTCTGAGTTTCGACAGTCTGTCCGTCGCCAGC